>JAVBUS010000214.1:0-11991 GCA_031555125.1 Eubacteriales bacterium
CGAATTGCTCCTTTGACCTCTTCCCCATGCGAGGTTGTGGTCTCATGCGGTATTAGCACATCTTTCAATGTGTTATCCCCCTCTGAAGGACAGATTGCTCACGCGTTACTCACCCGTCCGCCGCTAGATTACCAACCGAAGTCAGTAACCCCGCTCGACTTGCATGTGTTAGGCACGCCGCCAGCGTTCGTCCTGAGCCAGGATCAAACTCTTACGTTTAATCCTTTATCTCCTCTTGTCTTCTCTAGTTCGCACCAGATCCGTCAAGATTCAAAACTCATTCATAGAATCGACTGTCTTTTCTTCCTTTTTCTCTGTATCGTTTTCAAGGATCGCATGCCGTTTTTGACGGCGAAGGTTAGTATATCAGAGGTTTTGCGTTGCGTCAACAGCAAAATGCAATCTATGTCGCATTTTTTTCAGACCCGCTATCCTTAGTGCTTTTTACTCATTTTTGCACTATATGTGCTCGTCCTACCAGGCCTTGGCAATGACGCCGCCCCCCAGGCACACCTCCCCGTCATAGAGCACCACCGACTGTCCGGGTGTCACCGCCCGCTGCGGTTCCTGGGCGGTCAGGCGCAGTCCCTCCCCCTGCCAGATCACGGTCACGGCCTGGTCGGTTTGCCGGTACCGGTACTTGGCGGTGCAGTGCAGGGACTCCCCCTCCGCCATGGGCGGGTGCCCGGCGATCCAAGTAGGCTGGATGGCTTCTGCTTCCCGGGTATACAGCGCCGGATGATCCTCACCCTGGGCCACCCATAGCACGTTGCAGGCCATGTCCTTGCCGATGACGAACCAGCTGCGCCCGTCGCCACTACCGCCGATGCCCAAACCCCGGCGTTGACCCAGTGTATAGTACATCAGCCCGTCGTGGCGGCCCACCACCGCATCGGTGTCTATCTGACGCATCTCTCCCGGTTGCGCGGGCAGGTATGTCTGCAAAAAGGCCTTAAAATCCCGTTCTCCTATAAAGCATATGCCGGTGGAGTCCTTTTTGGCAAAGGTAGGCAGTCCTGCGTCCTGGGCCACGGCCCGCACTTGCTGCTTGGTCATGCCCCCCACGGGGAACATAGCGCTGGCCAAGGCCCGCTGCCCCAGCATATAGAGGAAGTAGCTCTGATCCTTGCCCGGATCCACCCCCCGGAGCAGGCGCCAGCCCCCTTGGCACGCCCGGCTGCGCACAAAGTGTCCCGTGGCGATGTGCTGGGCACCCAGCTGCTGCGCGAAGTCCAGAAAGGACTTGAACTTGATCTCCCGGTTACACAGCACGTCCGGGTTGGGCGTGCGTCCGGCCTGATACTCCGCCAGGAAGTAGGCAAACACGCGCTCCTTGTACTCCTCGGCAAAGTTGACCGCGTAATACGGGATACCGATGGTGTCGCACACGCTGCGCACGTCGGCCCAATCCCGCTCGGCGGTGCAAACGCCGTCCTCCCCGGTCTCCTCCCAATTGTTCATAAACACGCCGATGACCTCGTGACCCGCTCGGTGCAGCAGCAACGCCGCCACCGAGGAATCCACCCCACCGGACATGCCCACCACGATGCGCGCCACGCCGCACCCTCCTTTATCACAGCGCCGCCAGCGCTTGATCCAGCTGCGCGCAGGCCGCGGCAGCGATGTCCTCCACGGGCCGGGAGGCGTCCACCACCCGGATCCGGTGGGCATCCCGCTGCGCCAGCGCTTCATAAGCCTCAAACACCCGCTGATGGAAGCTCTCCCGCTCCATCTCGATACGATCCAGGGCTGTGGCGCTGCTGCGGCGCTGCATGGCAGTCTGTGGATCTACCCGCAGATAGATGGTGACCCCCGGCATGATGCCGTCGATGCCCGGCGCGTTCACCGCCAGCACCCGGTCGATGCCCAGATTCCGCCCCGCCCCCTGGTATACGATACTGGAATCCACACACCGATCACACAGCACCACATGTCCCGCTTCCAGCGCGGGCCTGACAACGGCATGGACGTGCTCGGCCCGGGCGGCGGCATAGAGCAGCGCCTCGGTCCAGGCATGCATGCCCAGATTCTCCGGGCTGAGCACCAGGTGGCGGATCTTCTCCGCGATGGGGCTGCCACCCGGCTCCCGGGTGTGCACCACGTCGTACCCCAACTGGCGCAGATGGGCCAGCAGCCGGCTGATCTGGGTGCTCTTGCCCGAGCCATCCAGGCCTTCCACCGTCACAAACAGCCCCTGGGGCACCGGCACTTCTCCCGCCAAAAATTCTGAAAGCTCCGCCACGGTTTCCGCCACATACGTGGCCCCGGCCTCCTCCAGCTCCCGGCGGGTGCCGTAGCCGTAGCATACGCCGATGGTATCGATGCCATTGGCCTGTCCCGCTGTCATGTCTTGACAACGGTCGCCGATCATCACGGCCCGCCCCGCATCCTTGGGCAGCGCATCCCGCACGATGGCGTTCTTGTCCATAGCCCGCTCCTCCAGCCGGGTACCCACCACACCCTCAAAGAACCGTGAAAGCCCAAATCGCTCCAGGATCCGCTCCGCGAATACCTGGGGCTTGGCGGTGGCCACGAACAGACGGGCCCCACCGGCCTTTAATCGGCGCAACAAGCTGGGGATCCCGGTGTACACGGCATTTTCAAACAAGCCGTATTCCGAAAAATAGACCCGATAACGCCGCACCGCCTCCTCCGCCTGGGCATCGTCCATGGCGAACAGCGCTTGAAAGGTATGGTGCAGCGGCGGGCCGATAAAACCCTCGAACACCTTGTCATCAAAGCCCGTGTACCCCATCTGCTCCACGGCAATGCGGGCCGAATGCGTGATGCCCGGGGCCGACTCGGTCAACGTTCCGTCCAGATCCAATAAGACCACATCGTACTTCACTGCGTTTCTCCTCTAAGTTGGTTGCGCCACGCAGCGCAGACACCCCCGGCAGACCCCGAAGGCATTGCCCCGGCCCAGGGTCTTCACCACCCAAGCAGGGATCCGTTCCCCCGGCACCACCAGCGGTACCCCCGGCGGATACAGACCGGCGCTACGGGCTGCGATGCGCCCCACGGCATCGGCCAGAGGCACCCACCCCTGGGGCCCCAGGGCCGCTTGACGCACCCGCAGGCAGACCTCCGGCATTGTCTGTGCGATACTGCCGCAAGCATCCGGCGTCAGCGCAAACATGGCTGGTAGGGCTAGCAACGCCCGGGCCACCTGATCCAGTGCCTCCGGCGGATCCATCACCGATGGCAGCAGCAGGACTCCCTGGGCATCAGCCATCTCCACATCGACGCCCGCTAAGGCCAGTCGGTCGGCTACCGCTTGTCCGCTATAGCCGTGCCCCGTGGTGTCGATATAGATCCGGGTGGGATCCCACAGATCAGCGCCTTGGGCATGGACCCGATGAAAACCCGGAGCCACCGAAAGCCTGCGCCAAAAGTCCTCCACCCGCTCCATCAGCGCGGTCAGCGCCGGTCTGCCCTGGACATCCATCCAGGCCCGCGCATAGTCCAAGGACGCCAGGATCAAAAAGGAAGGGCTGGACGTATGCACCATGCGCAACATGGCACGCACCGCCTCCGGGTCCTGTCGGTCGGACAGGTGCAGCCAGGCTGCCCCGGTGAGGGCGGGCAATGTCTTGTGCGCGCTCTGCACCCAGGCATCGGCGCCACATGCTCCGGCCCCCAGGGGCAACCCCGGCACTTGCCAACTCAGATGCGCCCCGTGGGCCTCATCCACCAACAGCCGCATCCCTGCCCCATGGACCGCCTGGACCACCGGCAGGATGTCCCCGCAACGCCCGGCGTAATCCGGCCGGGTCAACAGCACGGCGCAGGCCTCCGGATGGGCCGCGATCATGCGCCGCACAGCTTCTCCGTCGGGCGCGGCGGGCAGAAACAGCGGCTGGATGTCTCCCCACACGCAGGCCGACAGCACGCTGTGGTGGCAGTCCCGGGCCACGATCAGGGTACCCCCGGGGGCCACGTTGGCCAGCACCATGGCCAGCACCCCGGCGGTAGCCCCTCCGGCCAGCATCAGGGTGTGGGCCGCCCCGGCGCTGGTCGCCGCTAAGGCCTCGGCCTGGGCAATGCCGCTCTCTGGGGCAAACAGGTCGTCGGTGATGGGTAACTCCGTCATGTCAAAGGCCGGAGGCAAAACCTCCGGCGGTAGGTTTCCCTTGTGTCCCGGCATGTGCATCCGCGTACGCCCCTGGGCGGCGCGCAGCATGTCCATCAGCGGTGTATGCCATGGGCCGTTGGTCATCGGGCGTCCACCACGCCCTGCCACAGCGCCGTCATGCGTTGGGCGCCCGCATCCTGGAGGGCCAGCTCATAGGCCGCCCAGGTGGCGTCGTCCAAGGGCAGTTCCCCGGTGATGAACTGGGCCACCCGCATGTCCACCAACCGGCCCAGCGTTAGCTGCAGCGAGTCGATTTCCGCCAATTGGTCGGCGGTCAGGGTGCGCGGCGGGATGGGCAGCGTGGCTGCTTCCGCCAGCTGCTCGTACTGCGTCAGCATGTGCAGCGTCTCCGGCGAGGAGATCTGCTTCAAAAACGCCGTGGGCTGAATCCCCGGCATCATGCCGCCACCGATGACGGCATAGGCCTGCAGGGAATCGGCGCTGCGCATCTGATCCACCAGGAAGGTCCAGGTACCGTCCTCGTTGCGCTGATAATCCTCGCCCTCGAGCCCCGCCATGGCCAGAATGGCCCCTTCCTCGGCATACAGCGCATCCACCCAGCGCAGCGCCGCCGCCGGCTCCTTGCACGCCCGGGTGATAGCGAAGGTGCCTCGTTGCACGTCGCTTAGCATATCGCGATACGCGGGCGCCTTGCCACCCGCCGCCATGGGAGGCACCGCGGAAAAGCCGGTGGTATATTTCACATCCAGCAGCGTGGCCGGGGAGATGCTCACCAGACTCCCCAACCGCAGGGTAGTGGCTTGGGTCTCGCTTTGCTCCAGGCTGGCATGGGTGTCCCTGAAGGCGCTCTTATACAGCAGTCCATCGGTGAACAGCCCGTGCATGTAGGTCAAAAACTCGCGGTATCCCGGCTCCAGCGGCGCAAAGCGCACCGCCCCCGCCTCGTCCGCGAACACGTTATAATCGTTGGCCATCAGCCCAAAGAAGGAGGCAAACCACTTGGCCTCCCAGGGGCCGATCAGCATCAACGGCACCTCGTCGGCTTTGCCGTTTTGGTTGGGGTCGCCGTCCCGCAGGGCCACCAGAGCCTCTCGATAGGCTTCCGGCGTGGTAGGCATGGGGATCTTCAGCGCGTCCAGCCATACCGTGTTGACCCAGATTCCTACCTGGTTGTGGGCGGCATCCAGCCCGGGCAGCGCCACGATCTTGCCGTCGGGCAGGGTGATGGCCTCCCGCCAGTCGGGATGCTGCTCCAGCAGGGCCCACAGATTGGGGGCATGCTCCGCCAGCAGCGGGGCCAGGTCGATCAGGGTGCCGTCCTGACCATAGCGAAGCTCTTCCTGGGGGCTCAGCGCCGCCTTGAACAGCACGTCCGGCAGATCATCGCCGGTGAGCACTCGCTCCTTTTCCTTAGCATAGGCCGCCAGCTCGCCGTACTGCATATAGGTAAACGATACGCCGGTGCGCTCCGCCATCCGCGCAAAGAACACATTCTGCGCCCAGTCGCGACCCGTGTGCTCCTCCAGTCCCATCATTCTCATATCCTCAGCCTGCGCCCATACGCCGCTTAGCGTCACGCTGCAAAGCACCAGCGCTGCCATCCATCTGCGGATGTTCATGCCCGGAAGCCTCCTTTTATCATCGCCCATCAGCGGGAGAATCTTTGCGTATTATAGCATACATTCCGGCGGGGTGCCATATCCTGACGCATGTCCCAAAACGAAAAGGAGTGACACCATGATCGCCCAGTTGCGTCAAACCTACACAAACCGCTGTATCCTACTCACCGGGGAAAAAACCGCCCTGGGTCAGTGGTTATCCGCTCTGCTCACCGGCCTGGGGGCCCAGGTGCACACCCTGGCCGACGATACCCCGCCGGAGATCGGCTGGAGCCTGCCCGCCCTGTGGCACGGGTTAAAGATGCGCCGGGTGGATCAATGGATCTGCGCCGCCCCGCCCCGGCCCCGCACGCCCCAGGCCCTGCGGGATGCCCTGACCCTGCTGGCTGAATCCTTGCTGGCCGCCCAATCCTGGCGGCCGGGCAGCGTGCTGTTGTTGTTGGACGACAGTGCCTATCGCAACAGCGAGGCCCCTTGGGCCTGCGCCGAGGAAGCGCCCTTGGGTGGCGCCAGCCCGGAAGGTTGTGCCCAGGCCTGTCTGCGCCTGTTTGTGGAGGGCTTTCGCACGGGCTCCTGGGGTCAGCCCATCCCCGTGGCGATCGCCCACCACGGTCCCTTGCTGGGCAGCGCCATCCCCGCAGATCCCCCCGATGACGCCGATGCGCCGGGGGACGCCTGGCTGACCGCCCTCAACCGGGGCCAAGTTCCCATGCTGGCGCACCCGGACGCCCAAATGCCCTTCCAGTTTGCGCCGGAAGCCCTGGCGGGGGCGCTGCTGCTGGGGGATCGTATGCTGCGCCTGCCCCTGTATCCCGGAGAGACCATGAACGTCGGCGCCTCCTCCGGCAACTGGTGTTCCAGGCGCACCGCTTGCCGAGTCTTGGCGGAGGGGACAGGCATCCAAGCCGCCCCGGACGTGCGTGCCCCCGGCCTCCCCCCCGCGCCGGTGCGCCTGGACAGCGAAAAGGCACGCCAACGCTTGGGTTGGCGCACCTTATACGATGCCGAGGAAAGTTTGCGACGCTATGCCGACTGGTTCGCCCGCTGCGGGTCGGAAGGCACGGAGTCCGCCTGCCAGGCAGAGATCCGCTCCTACCTGTCCGAAGCCCAGCGGGCTTTTGGCTAGGGCGCGTTCTAAAGGGGATGCGGTGCGAGAATCAAGGACTTTCCGTCAGATCAAGGAGTCGGAGCGCAGCGCACTGGCGGTACGCTAAGCGGAAAACGACGGTGATATGGCGGAAACGGCGCAGATGATTGCGCTTCCGGAGTTTTGAAACACGACCGGGATCATTCCGCCACGGGCACCGCCACGGCCTGCTCCCTGGCACAAAAGGCGGGTAAGTCGCTGTACAGATCCATGCTCTGCACCTTGACCTCCAGCTCCAGGTACTCCTGCAGCAGTTGGCGGGCACTGGCGATTTGCTGCCGGGTATGAGCCTGCAGCGCCTCCGCAGTCATGGATTCCTTAGGACAGGTCAACAGCTTGATTTCCTGTGGGCCCAGTACGCCCAGCACGTACCGCACCTGGGGCAGGTCCCGCTCAAAAAAATTGCGCAGCGCTACTTCCAGTCGATCCCGGCCATAGCGCCATACCTCGTCCAGATACACGTCGCCCTGGGGCAGGCGCAAACGAGTCAGACACACCGGCGCATCCAGCGCCGCCTGGATCTGCAGCGCCGCCACCCGCGTGCGAACGTCCTCCCGCCGCAGGGGCACCCCCTCCAGCAGGCCGTGAAAAAACTCGGTCTGCAGAATGGGCAGCACATCGGTCATCACATCGGCGCCGCTCCGCTCGCTAAGCGCGCGGCGGGTGCTGTTGATGGCGCGGCGCAGGCGCACCGGATCGGTGGCCGCCTCCATACCACACACCTCACGGTGCTCGGCCAGGAAGGAAAAAAACGCCTGGCCCTCGTCCTTGGGCAACACATAGGCCACCGCATCCACCACGCCGCTGTCGATGAGCAGCATGCCCTCTTTGGCCGTGGTCACGGCCTGGGGTGGTTCAAACCCTAGTACCGCCCAATCCGCAAAGTCCGTGAAGGCCTCGCGAACCTCCGGTTGATTGGTGACCAGTAAAACTTTGTACATGGATACCTCCGCACTCGTACAACCAAAGCAAATGGTTCCAACACATTATTATAGCACGCATTTTGCTTTTGTGTAGAAGATGCGGTAAATTTCATATGCCCGATAGCGCTCACGCCTGTGCGGCCAGAGGCAGTTCCACCTCGCCGCCCTTGTATGGCGGCAGTTGGATGCCTGTTTCCCGGACTACCTTGACCAGGGCGTCCAATGCCTCCACGATCTGCTCCGGCTTGTGCTCAGATATGACGCAGAAGCGCAGGCGCGCCTTGTTCTTGGGCACCGCCGGATACACCGCCGGGGGCACGAAGATCCCCTCCCGGCGCAGCAGGGTGGATAGCACGAAAGCGTCCTCGTCCCGGCCTACCAGGATGGGGATGATAGCGGTTTCCCCAGCCAGACAGGTATCGAACCCCCGGGCATGGGCCTCCCGCACAAAGGTGCGGATGTTGCGGCGCATGCGCTCCATGATGGAGGGATCCTCCGTGAGCAGGCGGATGGACTTGAGCGTGGCCGCTGCCAGGGGCGGCGAGATCCCTACCGAGAACACGAAGCCCGGCAGGTTGTAGCGCAGATACTCGATCAGGGCAGCGGACCCGGCCAAATAACCGCCGCAGGTACCCAGTCCCTTGGATAGGGTGCCCATTTTGATGTCTATATCCCCGCGCCCTAAGCCAAAATACTCGTCCACGCCGCCGCCGTGCTGACCGATGACGCAGGCCGAATGGGCCTCGTCCACCAGCAGAAAGCAGCCGTATTGCTTTTTGATGCGCACGAACGCTGGAATCGGCGCGATATCGCCATCCATGCTGTACGCGCCTTCTACCACGATCAGCACCTTTTCAAACTTGTCCCGCTGCACCCGAAGAATGCTCTCCAAGGAGGCGAAATCGTTGTGCGGGAACGGTTTGGCCGTGGCTGCGCTGAGCTTGCAGCCCTGCTCCACGGAGTTGTGGGCCAGGGCATCGTACACGATCAGATCCCGGGGACCACAGAAGTTGCCCACAAAGGTGACATTGGTGGAATGGCCTCCCACCAACACCAGGGCGTCCTCCGTGTGTTTCCAGGCCGCGATCTCGGCCTCCAGCTCCTGATACAGGGACTTTTCCCCGGCCAGCAAGCGGCTGCCGCTGGCGGAGGTGCCGTACTTTTCGATGGCGGCCTTGGCGGCCTCCATCACCTCCGGGCGACCCGACATGCCCACGTAGTTATAGGAGCCAAAGTTCAGTACATCGCGCCCGTCCATGCGGGACACATCGGCCAAAGGCGACTCGTGACAGACGAAATAGGGGTTGCCGTGGACGGTGAGTTCGGCCTTCCGCGCCGCAAAGGCTTGATACTCCGGCGCATCCTCGAACCGGGACACCGGGGTGATCACCGCATGGCGATCACGGGCCACCTCCGACGCATAGGGCACATCCCCACGCATGTGGGCATAGACCAAGGCCGACAGGCCGTTGATGGTGGTGCATTGGGCGTACTCCTCCACCGGGATCAGGATGCCGAATATCTCCTCCACCTTCAGGGCGATGCCCAGGCTCTGCAGGCTATCGCCGCCCAAGTCCTCCACAAAGTGCGCGTCGTCACGCACCACATTCTCCTCGGTCTCCAACACCTCGCAAAACACCCGGCGCACCCGGTCCTTGATCTCGTCCAATTGCAGATCTACCGGGGCCACTTGCTGCACTACGGGATCCGGCGCGGACTCCTGTTGCGCCGCCACCGATGCCCCCCGCAGATCCAGGTCGCGATAAGCGATCTTGCGGCCCTCGATCTGTTCCCGCAGGGCGATGCGCTTGACCTTGATCCCGTTGACCAGGGGCAGTTTTTCCGGAGTCACCAGCACCCGGTTCAGCTTTTTGATGATGGGCTGCTTGGCGTTGCTCTGACCGATCTTTTTGATCAGGGTCTGCAGGTATGCATAATCGCCATAGGCAGCGCCCACATTGCACACCAGGGTGATGTCCTGGTATGGGCTACCCTTTTTGTCCCCCTTGGCGATGCCCAGCACGCTGAACTGTTCCACGCCCTCCAGTCCGGCGAACACATCCTCCAGCTCGTCAGGGTACACGTTCTCCCCGGATTCGTTGATGATCACGTCCTTGCTGCGGCCCTCCACCCACATGGCGGTTTTGGTCAGCCGGACAATATCCCCGGTAGGGTACCAGCCCTGGGCGTCCGTATCCGGGGGCCGCAGTTCGCCGTCAGCCAGCCGCCCCGTATGGATCGTGGCGCCACGGATCAGCATTTCGCCCCGACCGGGATGGCGCTCGTTGATTGGCAGCACGTGATACTCCGCGGAACGGAAGGGTTTGCCCACGCTGCCGCTGATTCTGCGGTGGACATTGGCGCTGGTCTCCACGGAGGTCAGCGCGGTTTCCGTCATGCCAAAGCCACAGATGGTGTAATAGCCCAGGGCGCTCATGGTGCGCATGTGCTCCGCCGGGGTATGGCCGCCGCCCAGTACGATGGCCCGCACCTCCGGCCCCAGCAGTTGGGGCAAAATGCTCCTAAACAGCACCGACCGGGCAAAGCGCAGTCCGGCGTTTGGCAGCACGGTCTGCACCGCGATGGACAGCCCCTTCATGGCCGAGAACGCCGTGCGCTTCAGCGCCTTTTCCTTGGCCACCTTTTTGCCCAGGGCCACGGCCAGATTATTCACCAGCAGCGGCACCGCCACAATGAGCTGCACCTTGAATTGGTTACAGGTCTCCACGATGGTCTGGGGCGCGCGATCCTTTAGGAACACGCTGACAAAGCCCACAAACTGGATCCACATGACATTGACCAGGAAGCCGAACACGTGGTGCAGCGGCAGGAACACCAGCGCCCGCCGGGGTTCGTCGCTAAGCACGTGGGGCGTGGCGCGGTGCAATAGGCCACTGTTGAGCACCTGGTTGCAGATAGCGGCCCCATCGTACACATAGATCCGGGAGGTCGCCGTGGTCCCCGACGTGCACATGGCCAGGGCGTTGGCAAACCGGGGCGCAAAGCTGTCCGGCGCGTCGGCAGCGGCAAGCAGATCGGTGACCATGAGCTGCACATAAGTATCCGGCAAATTCTGGGGCGCTTTTTGGATTACACCCAGGGCTCCGGCTTGTCCGAGCATATAAGCGGTCATCTCGTCGCCAAGGGTAAAGTCCAGCAGCAGCGGGCAAAACCCGGCCATGACCACGCCCCAGAAAATGGCCGGCCACTGGGGACAGGTATCCACCTTGATGCCGATCCATCGCCCCTGCCGGCCCTGCCAAAAGGTGCGTTGAATGTGACGGGCATACGCCCGCGCCATGCGGTCGTAGTCCGCGTAGGTCCACGATACGGTTTGACCATCCTGAACAAATTCCGCCGCTACGCGCTGAGTGCCGGACTGGGCGATAATTTCATATAAATGCTCTAATGTTTTGCTGGCCTCCAGCTTCTCGATGCGTTCGGAGATGAATCCCGTCATGTTGGTTCCGTCCCTCCCGTCCTATGTGATGTGTGATCCCTATTCATCATGCCCTGCCCACGTAGTATATGCGCATCACCCAGGCAAATATCCGTGGGGGGAGCAGGTCATGCAGCCAAATGGCCAATCGTTGGTCCACACGGGCCACGGTCAGGGTGCCGCGCCGTCCACCGCCGCGCACCAGCCGCACCAGGGCCCGGGCCAGTCCTTCCGGGTCGCAGCCCCCTGCCTCGTCCCGGGCGATGGTGGCTAGGCCGCGCTCCCGCGCTTCGGCATACGCACTGTCCTCCCGGGCATTCCCCGCTCGCCGGCGATAGGCCTGTCCGCCGGCTTTGTGATCCCCGGGCCGCACCACGCACACCCGGATGCCAAAGGGCTTCACCTCCATGCGCAGGGCCTCGGCATACCCCTCGATGGCGTGCTTGGATGCCACATAGGCCCCCGTGAAAGGCGTGGCCAGCAGCCCGTTGACGGAGCTAAAGGGAACGATGAGCCCATGTCCCTGGGCCCGCATGACAGGCAGAACCGCCTGGGTCACCGCCGCCGTGCCCACAAAGTTGGTGTCCAGCACCCCACGCAGTTCCTCTGGGGAGATCTCCTCGCAGCTGCCCAGCACGATCTGGGCCGCGCAGTGGATCACCGCGTCGATACTGCCGGCCTCCGCCGTCACCTGGGTCACCGCATCCAGGATGCTTGCCGGGTCGGTAACATCCAGCCGAAGCGGCGAAAAAGGTTCCGTGGTCTCC
>JAVBUS010000293.1:0-5278 GCA_031555125.1 Eubacteriales bacterium
CCAGCTCCTTCAGAACGCCGACTACGACATGGAAGCCGCGCGCCGGGGCATCATCTACATCGACGAGATCGACAAAATCTCGCGCAAGGCCGACGGCCCCTCCATCACCCGCGACGTGTCCGGCGAAGGCGTGCAGCAGGCGCTGCTCAAGATCATCGAGGGCACTGTGGCCAGCGTGCCGCCCCAGGGCGGGCGCAAACATCCGCACCAGGAGTTCATTCAGATCGATACCACCAACATTCTGTTCATCTGCGGCGGTGCCTTCGACGGCATCGACAGGATCATTGAGCAGCGAATCGGCAAGAAGGAAATGGGCTTCGGTGCCGATATCAAGAGCGCTCAAGAGAAACAGTTGGGCGAAGTGTTGCAGCAGATCCGCTCGGAAGATCTGATGAAGTATGGCCTGATCCCGGAATTTGTGGGTCGCTTGCCTGTGGTGGTGACGCTGCAAAACCTGGATGAGGAAGCGCTGGTCAAAATCCTGACCGAGCCGCGCAACGCCCTTGTGAAGCAGTACAAGCGCCTTTTAGAGATGGACGGCATGGAACTGGAGTTCGATGCAGAGGCATTGAAGGCCATCGCCCATTTGGCCATCGAACGCAAGAGCGGTGCCCGCGGCCTGCGCGCCATCATCGAGAACGCGCTGCTGGACACTATGTTCGAGTTGCCGATTCGCGAGGATGTGTCCAAGTGCGTCATCACAACAGAAGCGGTGATGGGGGGAAAGCCCACCTTGGTGCCCGGCGAGCCCCACAAGCGCCGCGTGCCCAGCAAGCAGTGGAAGGACGAGGCCAGCCGCCACGCTGGATCGGTCTCCTAATACTAAATCCAAATAGATGTACGCCGAGAACCAGCGGATATTTTACCGGCAGGCGTTGTCGCGCCTCAGTCAACGTAGCTGCAGGCTACGTCTCCCTCGGGCTCCTAGCCAGCCGAAAAAATCTCTCGCTAGCTCTTCGGCGAAATCTAATTGGAATTCGTATAAGATCCACTGGATGATCATAATGCCGGATGATGGAAACATCGTCCGGCTTTTTTGTTTGTTGCCCCCCCTTAGCCTGCCAAAAAGCCACAGTGGGCGGTTATTTCCGCGGCAATAAGGTGAAATTGGCAGCAACGCTTTGCATGGCTGCGCGGACACAACTGCATGCTAGACGTGCAAGAATCATGCGTCATCGTGCGCAGAAAGCCAAAAGGGAGGAAGTATGTTGTTCAATTTCGCATTAATGGGCATCCAGCTGCTGGTGACGGTGGTTATCGGCGTGTACTTTTTCGTCCAGTTGCGGACGCAACGCAAGCAGCAACCGGCCCAACGCAAGGAAAGTGGCCGCGAGATGGACCGCTTGCAGCGCATGCGGGCTGTGCGGCTTAGCGAACCGCTGAGCGAACGGGTTCGGCCCGCCAGGTTTGAGGACATCGTGGGGCAGCAGGAAGGCATCCGCGCCCTAGAGGCCATCCTGTGCGGCCCCAATCCGCAGCATGTCATTATTTATGGACCGCCGGGCATCGGCAAGACCTGTGCGGCCAGGCTGGTGCTAGAGGCCGCTAAAGGTACGAAGGGCACACCCTTCGCCGGGGACGCGCCCTTTGTGGAGATGGACGCAACCTGCGTGCGGTTTGATGAACGCGCCATCGCCGACCCACTGATCGGCTCGGTACACGACCCCATCTACCAGGGGGCGGGCGCCTTAGGCGTGCAGGGGGTGCCGCAGCCCAAACCGGGCGCTGTGACCAAGGCCCATGGCGGCGTGCTCTTTCTGGATGAGGTGGGCGAACTGCACCCCACCCAAATGAACAAGCTGCTCAAAGTGCTGGAAGATCGTAAGGTGATGTTCGAATCGGCGTATTACAACCCCGACGATACCGCAGTCCCCCGGCACATTCACGATATCTTTAAGCGTGGGATGCCGGCTGACTTCCGGCTGGTGGCCGCCACCACCCGCAGCCCCCAGGAGTTGCCACCGGCCCTTCGGTCTCGCTGCATGGAGATCTATTTCCGTCCCCTGGAGCAGTCGGAGGTGGCCACGATTGCCGCTGGTGCGGCGGAACGTGCTGGGTTCGCATTGCGCTCGGAAGATGCGTCCCTGGTAGGACGCTATGCGGCCTGCGGACGTGATGCCGTCAACATCGTTCAGATGGCGGCAGGTGTGGCGCAGATGGAAGGGCGGAACAGCATTGCCCGGGCGGACGTGGAATGGGTGGTAGACACGGGGCACTACTCTCCGCGTCCTGAGCAGCGGGCTGTTTTGGAGGATGCGGTGGGGGCCGTCCACGGGCTCGCTGTGTTTGGTTCGCACCAGGGCGCCGTCATGGATATTGAGGCGGTGGCGTTGCCCGGCAGTGGCAACGTGACGGTGACCGGCATTGTGGAGGAAGAGGAGATGGGTGGCGATGGCGGACATCGTCTGCGGCGTAAGAGTATGGCCCGGGCGTCGGCGGAGAACGTAATGACGTTGCTCAAGCGCTTAGGATACAAGGTAGAGGACTATGACATCCACGTTAATTTTCCCGGCGGGTCGCCGGTGGACGGCCCTTCTGCCGGAGTGGCCATGGCTGTGGCTGCGGCGTCGGCTATCAGTGGCCGTCCTGTGGACGGCGGCACAGCCATGACCGGCGAGGTATCGGTGCGGGGCGAGGTACGTCCCGTTGGCGGGGTGCCCAGCAAGGTGGCGGCGGCGGAACGCGCGGGTCTTACGCGGGTGCTCGTACCCAGAGAAAACTTTCAGCAGCGCTTTACGGCAGAGCGGATTGAGGTCATCCCCCTGGACACTCTGGAACAAGCCCTGACGCTGGTCTTTGGCCAAGCGGAAACAGTGGGACAGGGAACGACGCCAGGGCTGCAAATCGTGGAACGGCTGGCGGCGCAAGGCAGCACGGCGCGGCCGGCGGACAAGCTTACACTGTCCGGGGAATAGGAGTAAAATGGAAATAAGACTCTGGGTTTCCCGTGAAGTCGGATTGCAAAACCCTGGGCGCTGCGGTATAATATAAGCGCTTTGGCATTCAGCAGACCACAGGTCTGTTTCCTGAAAATGGACATGCTAGGTGGAGAGGACGGAGACCGCTTGGCCAGAACCAAAAAAGAACATGCTACGCCCCAAATCCTGTTGCCCTTGTTGCCGTTGCGCGGCTTGATGGTGTTTCCTTACATGGTATTGCACTTTGACGTGGGGCGCAAGCGCTCCATCCTGGCGCTGGAGCAGGCCATGGTGGAGGATCAGCAGGTCTTTTTGACAGCCCAGAGGGATGCGGATCAGGATGAACCGGGCCCTGAGGGCCTGTATGATGTAGGAACCATTGCCCGGGTTAAGCAGATTCTCAAGCTTCCCGGCGACAACATCCGGGTGCTGGTGGAGGGCTTGCAGCGGGGCAGGTTGAGCAGCATACAGCAGGATGAACCCTACTACTTAGCCGCCGTCGAGCCTTTGTTTGTGGTATCCGGCGCGCAGACGCTGGAGATGCAGGCCCTGGTGCGTACGACCCATCAGTTTTTTAGCGAGTATGCGAAGGTTAGCGGACGGGTGTCTGGGGACGTGGTGCAGTCGGTAAACGATGTCACCGATGCGGAGCAGCTCAGCGATATCATCGCCGCCAACGTGCTCACGCGATTGGAGGATCGGCAGCGTATGCTGGCCCAGATCGATCTGGTGGAACGGCTGGGGGAGCTGTGCGCTATACTGGCCCGGGAGACCGAGCTGGCGGGCGTGGAGAAGCAAGTCCAGGCCCGGGTCAAAAAGCAGATCGAAAAAAACCAACGCGAGTATTATCTGCGGGAGCAGATCAAGGCGATACAGACCGAACTGGGGGATCGCGAGTCCACCGACATCGAGGATCTTCGTGAGCGGGCGGCAAGTACACCCCTGGCCCAAGAAGCCAGGGAAAAGGTGGAGCGTGAGATGCAGCGCCTGTCCCGAATGGCGCCCGGCTCGCCGGAAATCGGTGTGACACGTACCTACATCGAGTGGATCCTTGACCTGCCCTGGGGTCAACGCACGCCGGACAACCTGGATTTGCGCCGTGCCCGGAACATTCTGGATGCCGATCACTACGGCATGGAAAAGGTCAAGGACCGCATCATTGAGTATTTGGCGGTACGCCGCATCAAGAACGACATGAAGGGACCGATCCTGTGCCTGGTTGGACCGCCCGGCGTGGGCAAGACATCCATTGCACGGTCGGTGGCGCGGTCGCTGGGCCGCAAGTTCGTGCAGATGTCCCTGGGCGGTGTTCGGGATGAGGCCGAGATCCGTGGCCACCGGCGCACGTACATCGGTGCAATTCCCGGGCGGATTCTGTCCTCTTTGAAGCAGGGCGGCACCGAAAACCCTGTGTTTCTATTCGACGAGATCGACAAGATGAGCAGCGATTTTCGTGGTGATCCGGCGTCCGCTATGTTAGAGGTGTTGGATGCGGAGCAAAACTACGCATTCCGTGATCACTATTTGGATGTACCCTTCGATCTGTCCAGGGTGATGTTTTTGACCACGGCCAACACTACGGATACCATTCCGCGCCCCTTGCTGGACCGGATGGAGATCATCCAACTGTCCGGTTATACTGAGGAGGAAAAGCTCCATATCACCAAACGTCACCTTGTTCGCAAGCAGTTGGTGGAGCATGGCCTGGATCCCAAGGCGCTCAAGTTCTCCGACAAGGTGCTGCGCTCGGTCATCAGCGGATACACCCGGGAAGCCGGGGTGCGCCAATTGGAGCGTACCGTGGCAAAGCTGGTGCGCAAGGCCGCGGTTCGTAAGCTGGACCAGGGTTGGGAACAGGAGACTTTGACCATCGAGCAGGTGGAAAAGGATCTGGGCGCTCCCCGTTATCGGTTTGACAAGGCTGGAAAAAAGCCGGAGGTGGGTGTGGTCAACGGCTTGGCCTACACGGCATTCGGCGGCGATACGCTACAGATCGAGACCAGCGTTATGCCCGGCAAAGGCGCACTGGAGTTGACGGGACAGTTGGGCGACGTGATGAAGGAGTCGGCCCGCGCTGCCAAGAGCTGGGTGCGGGCCCACGCGGATGCGCTGGGTATCTCCGCCGACTTTTATGATACGCTGGACATCCACATCCATGTGCCCGAAGGGGCAGTGCCCAAGGATGGTCCATCCGCCGGTGTCACCATTGCCAGTGCGCTGACCAGCGCGCTGACCGGCATTCCGGTGCGACCCAACGTGGCCATGACCGGCGAAATCACCCTGCGGGGCCGCGTTCTACCCATCGGTGGACTGAAGGAAAAACTGCTGGCAGCTCACCGGGCCGGGGTCGATACCGTGCT
>JAVBUS010000074.1:0-8515 GCA_031555125.1 Eubacteriales bacterium
CGTCTCGCTCTGCACCTGTCAGTGTCACTCTGTACTTGATATTCATCCGTACACCCCCTTATCTGGATTCTACCAGATTGAGAATGCTTTAACAAGTAACTTTAAACATTACATAGTACTAGGGCGTGTTTCAAAACTCCGCAAGCACTGCTTCTGCCATGCGGATGCCGTCCACGGCGGCGGAGAGGATGCCTCCTGCATACCCCGCGCCTTCTCCGGCGGGGTAAAGGCCCCGTAGCGACGCCTGTCCTTGGGCATCTCGGGGGATGCGCACAGGGGATGAGGAACGGGTTTCCGGTCCGGTGAGCAGGGCGTCTCGTGCTGCAAAACCCTGCACTTGCCGGTTCATGTGCAAAAGCCCTTCCCGCAAGGGATCCAGGATCAGCGGCGGCATGCAGTCCCGCAAATCCCCCAAGGCGACCCCGGGCAAATAGGTGGGGGACACGCTGCCCAACGCGGTGCTGGGGCGGCCCGCTAACAGATCCCCCACCAGCTGTGCCGGCGCACGATCCCGACCACCCGCCGCGGCAAAGGCGGCTTGCTCCAGCTTGCGTTGCCACCACATGCCTGCTAAGGGGTGATCGCTGCCAAAGTCATCGGGCGTGACGCCCACCAGCAACGCGCTGTTTGCGTTGCCTCCATCCCGGGCGAACGCGCTCATCCCGTTGGTGCAGACACTGCCGGGTTCGCTGGCTGCAGCCACTACATGGCCCCCGGGACACATGCAAAAGGTGTACACATCCCGCCCCCCGGGCAAGTGCACAGCCAGTTTATACTCTGCGGCGCCCAAAGCGGGGTGCCCGGCGGAAGCGCCGTACTGGCTGCGGTCAATCATGTTCTGGTGATGCTCGATGCGCACGCCCAGGGAAAAAGGCTTTTGTGCCATGATCACTCCCGCGTCAAAGAGCATGGTCAAGGTGTCCCGGGCGCTGTGGCCGATGGCCAGGATCAGCCGCTCCACGTCTGTGTGATGCTCGCCCTCGGCATCCTGATAGGTAAGGCCGCACAGCGAATCCTCCCGCACGGTCAGCCCCGCAAGCCGTGCGCCAAAGCGTACCTCGCCCCCCAAGGCGATGATGCGCCGCCGCAGGTTGGCCACCACCCCGCTAAGCCGATCGGTGCCGATGTGGGGCTTGGCCTTGTACAGGATCTCCTCCGGTGCGCCGTGCTGAGCCAGTATGCGCAATACGTGGGCGCCGCGGGGATCCTTGGTACCCGTGTTGAGCTTTCCGTCGGAAAAGGCCCCTGCGCCGCCCTCGCCGAATTGCACGTTGGATTCGGGGCAGAGCCCCTCGCCCCGCCAATAGGCAGATACGTCCCTCTTGCGCTGCTCCACGGGGGCACCGCGCTCCAATACCAGGGGGGCACAGCCGGCTTCCGCCAGGGTGAGTGCGGCGAACAGTCCTGCAGGGCCAGCGCCGACCACCACGGGGCGCATTTTGGGCGGTACGGAAAGCTTTGTGATCACGGGGGGAGATTCCGGCGGTGCAAGGGTGATGTTGGGATGGCGACACCGATCCACCACGGCTTGGTCCGAGTCGGCGATGTCAACGTCCAGGGTCAACACAAAACAGATCGCCTGCTTGTCCCGGGCATCCACGCTCTGCTTGCGCAGGCGGCAGGCGGCAACCTTGGCCAGGGGCAGACGCAGTCTCTCTGCGGCCAGGGCCCTTCGCCCATCCGCGTCCAATGGGGTATCCAGAGCGACCGTCAGATTGGCGATGCGGATCATGTGTTCTGCCTCCCCGCTCCGCGACCGGCCAGCATGCCGGAAGCCCAGGCAAACTGTAGGTTGAAACCGCCGCAATCCCCATCCACGTCCAGCACCTCCCCGGCGGCATACAGGCCGGGAACTTTATTGGATTGCAGGGTGACGGGATCGAACTCCGTGGTGTCCATGCCGCCCAAGGTGACCTGCGCTTGTTCAAAGGACTGGGTGCCGGTGACGGGGAACCGCCACTGGCCCAAAAGGTTGCCCAATCCATCGCACTGGGTATCGGTCAGGTCGGCACAAAGGCTGTCCAGGGCAATGTCTGCCGCCTTGCACAGGGACTCCCCGATGCGCCGGGGTAACAGACCGGTGAACAGCAGGCCGACGGGCTCCTGGGAGAAAAGGGAACGGCGCCGCCGCACTTCCCCATGGCGGGTCGCGGTCGTCCAATCCGGCGTCAAGCACAACGATAGGACAGGCGACAGCTTGGCGGCCACAGCGGGCCCAACCCAGCGGGACAGTGAAAGCACAGCAATACCCGACAGGCCGTAATCGGTGAAAAGCACCTCGCCAAGGGCTTCCCGATCCGGCGCTCCGGGGATGTGCAGAGTCAGGTGCGCATCGCATCGCAATCCCTTCAGGGAAGGCAAGCTGGGATGATCGCACCGCAGTTGTACCAGGGCGGGCAAGCAGGGGCGCAGGGTGTGGCCAAGCGCGGTGAGCAGCACAAAACCGCTGCCATCGCTGCCAAGCTTGGGGGCGGCCCGACCGCCGGTGGCCACGATGACGCATTCGCCCGGCAGGGTTTGCCCATCGGCCAGGGTCAGCGAAAAGCCCGCCTCGGTCCTGGATAGGCCGCGGACGGCTTGGCCGCACTGCAGCGTCACGCCCAGGCGGGCGCAAGCCAGTCGCAGAACATCCAACACGGCGGAGGCCTGTCCGCTGGCGGGGTAGACGCGACCCTCTTCCTCGGTGCGGCAGTGGAGCCCCAGATCAGAAAAAAAATCCAGTACCGCATCGGGCGGTACCTGTGCCAACACGCTGCGAACCAGTTGCGGATCGTGGCCGTGATAGTGCGCAGCGCATGCACCGGTGTTGGTCAGGTTGCAGCGGCCGTTGCCGGTGGCCAGCAGCTTGCGCCCCACGCGCTCGCAGCGTTCCACCACCGTCACCCGGGCCCCCGCCATGGCGGCGGTAATGGCGGCCATCAAACCGGCGGCGCCGCCGCCGATTACCAGGACTGTATGAGACATGTTTACCTCCTGCATTGTGTGCCAGTATAGGCTCTATTGTAGCAAGAATAGGACGGGGAAGCAACGAGGAGCAAGAAAACAAGAATGATTCCTATTATTTTTGTCGAACCTATAGACATCTTCTGGCCGGCGCAGTACAATGAATGCGCCGAAAGGCAATCAACACGTAAACGGGAGGAACATTAGATGAAGAAATATGTGTGCACGCTCTGTGGGTACGAATATGACCCAGCGGTGGGGGATCCCGATTCCGGCATCGCGCCGGGCACCGCCTTCGAAGACATTCCCGACGATTGGGCCTGCCCGCTGTGCGGTGCCGGTAAAGATCAGTTCGAGGAGGCGTAAGCGTGAAGCCGATTGCACTCAGTCCAGGCGTCTATTGGGTAGGCGCCATCGATTGGTCTCTGCGCAACTTTCACGGCTACACCACCGACCGGGGGGCTACCTACAACGCGTATCTGATCGTGGATGAGAAGGTGGCGCTGATCGATACGGTGAAAGCACCGTTTGCGGAGGCGCTTTTCACCCGGATCCAGCACATTCTGCCCCTGGAACGCATCGACTACATTGTCAGCAATCATGTGGAGATGGATCATTCCGGGGCCATTCCGGCAGCCATGGCGCGCATGCCCCACGCCACCCTGGTGACATCTGATCCCCAGGGACTCAAGGGACTCACCGCCCATTATGGGAACTATCCCTATCGGGCCGTCAAGGGCGGGGATAGCCTATCCTTGGGGCAGCGCACGCTGCGCTTTGTGCCCACGCCCATGCTCCATTGGCCGGACAACATGGTGACCTATTGCCCGGAGGAGAAGATCCTGTTTTCCAACGATGCCTTTGGTCAGCACTACGCGTCCAGTGTGCGGTTTGACGATGAAGCGCCCTTGGAGGAAGTGATGCAGGAGGCAGCCAAATACTATGCCAACATCGTCATGCCATACCCGTCGCAGGCCAAGGGCGCACTGAAGGCCTTTGAACCGCTGGAGATCGGGATGATTGCGCCCAGCCATGGTGTGGTGTGGCGAGGTCATGCGCCCGCCATCCTGGACGCCTATGCCCGGTGGAGCGACAACGCGCCGCAGGAGGCCGCCGTGGTGGTGTTCCAGAGCATGTGGCACAGCACCGAACGCATGGCGTTGGCCATCGCGGAGGGATTCGCGGCCCGGGGGATCCCTGTCAAGTTGCGGGATCTGACGGTCTGCCACCGGTCCGATATCATGACCGACATCCTGCAGGCTAAATACCTGGCAGTGGGATCACCCACCCTGAACAACAACCTGTTGCCCGATGTGGCGGCGTTTCTGTCCTACTTCCGCGGACTGTCGCCCAAGGGGAGAGCCGGATTCGCCTTTGGTTCCTACGGCTGGAGCGGTCAAAGCATCGGCCAGGTGGAGGACGCGCTGGTTGCGGCAGGCGTGACCCTGCTGTGCGACAAGATCCGCCAACCCTATGTGCCGGATGCCGCCGGGCTGGCGGCCCTTAGCCAACAGGTGGAAACGCTGACGCTGTAAGGAGGGACAAACATGGACAAGACCGCCCTGTTCAAGGTCAGCTACGGTTTGTATGTGGTGGGGGTGCGGGGGGAAGACGGCTACGGCGGCTGCATCGTGGATGCCTTCATGCAGACCACGGATACGCCGCCCACCGCGATTTTGTGCAACGGACAGCGAACCTACACCAATGCCTGCATCAAGCAGCAGGGGGAGTTCACCCTGTCCATTTTGCCCGCCGATGTGGATCCGCTGGTCATTGCCAACTTTGGGTTTCAGTCGGCCCGGACGGTGGATAAATGGGCCAATGTGCCGCATACCGTCCGTGATGGACTGCCGACATTGGATGTCGCTTGCGCAGGCGTGCGCTTAAAAGTCACCGATGCCCGTGAGCTTGCCACCCATACCGTGTTCTTTTGCGATGTCGTGGACGCTTGGCAAGGGGCGGGTGACCCGCTGCTGTACGCGGAATACCAGCGCAGCATGAAGCCTGCCACCATGGCGGCCTTTCAGGCACTCAAGGCCCGCAGCGGCGGCTGATGGCGTTTCCCCAGCGAGAAAAAAGCACCGCGACACACGGTATTCAATAAAACGCTTGATCTACGGCCCGCTTTGTGAGAGAATAAGCGGGCTGTGTCCGGCGTTTTGCTTTGTGCGGAAGTCCGCCGGACGGTTCGACCATAGGAAGCGAGGATATCACAAACCATGATCAGTACGCAAAACCTGACCCTCAGCTATGGCGGAAAACCGCTATTCAAGGATGTCAACGTCAAGTTTACGCCCGGCAATTGTTATGGCCTGATCGGTGCCAACGGCACCGGCAAGTCCACCTTTCTTAAGATTCTGTCCGGTGAGCTGGATCCTAGCAGCGGCGAGGTTTCTATTACGCCGGGCGAGCGGATGGCGGTGCTGAAGCAGGATCACTTCGCCTATGACGACGTGGAGGTACTCACCACCGTCATCATGGGCCACAAACGCCTGCATGAGATCACCATCGAAAAGGATGCCTTGTATGCCAAGGCCGACTTCACCGACGAGGACGGCATTCGCAGTGCCGAGCTGGAGGGGGAGTACGCGGAGCTGGGCGGATGGGAGTCCGAGACCGAGGCCGAGCGCTTGCTGTCCGGCTTGGGGGTGGATCTGTCTCTGTCACATTCGCTCATGCGGGAGTTGGACAGCTCGCAGAAGATCAAGGTGTTGCTGGCCCAGGCGCTGTTCGGCAACCCGGATATCCTGCTGATGGATGAGCCCACCAACCACCTGGACATCCAGTCCATCCGCTGGCTGGAGAACTTTTTGTTGGACTTTCCTAACACCGTCATCGTGGTGTCCCATGACCGCCACTTCCTCAACAAGGTATGCACCCACACCGCCGACATCGATTATGGCAAACTGCAGCTGTACGTGGGCAACTACGACTTCTGGTACGAGTACACCCAGATGGCGGCCCGCCAGCTAAAGGATCAGAATAAAAAGACCGAGGCCAAAATCAAGGAACTGCAAGAGTTTATTCAGCGCTTTAGCGCCAACGCTTCCAAGTCCAAACAGGCGACCAGCCGCAAAAAGCTGCTGGACAACCTGACCATGGAGAACTACGCCCCTTCCTCGCGCCGCTATCCTTTCGTATCCTTTAAGCCGGACCGGGCCATCGGCAACGATCTGCTTCGGGTGGAAGGCCTTTGCAAGACCATCGGCGACCGGCAGGTGCTCAAGGATGTATCCTTCTTGTTGATGCCCGGCGACAAGGTGGCCTTTGTGGGCACCGACGAGCTGGCCAAAACCACCCTGATGCAGATCCTGGCGGGGGAGATGGAGCCCGACGCGGGCAGCTTCCGTTGGGGAGTTACCACATCCCAGGCCTACTTCCCCAAGGATAACGGTGCCTTCTTCGATGGGGTGGATCTGACCCTCATCGACTGGTTGCGCCAATTCTCGAACGAGCAGTACGAGGCCGACATCCGTGGCTGGCTGGGCCGTATGCTGTTTTCCGGCGATGACGCGCTCAAGGCTGCGCGGGTGCTCTCCGGTGGCGAGCGGGTGCGCTGTATGTTGGCCAAGATGATGCTGTCCGGTGCCAATGTGCTGTTGATGGATGAACCCACCAACCACTTGGATCTGGAATCCATCACGGCTCTCAACACCGGCATGACGGAATATACCGGCTCCATGCTGTTTGTGACCCACGATCATCAGTGTATGCAAACCGTGGCCAATCGCATCATCGAGCTGTTGCCCGGCGGCATCATCGACCGGCGGGAGAGCTACGATGACTATCTGGATAATCCGGACATCCCAACGTTGCGCGCCTCCCTTTCTGCTTAAGGCAACACCGCACAAATCGTGCAGTCGTCCACACGGATCTTTTCGTGTTGCTCTATGTCGCGCTTCCGGTCGCCGTGGCGCTGCCACGGCTTCCTGCAGGCTCCTCGATCAGCGCGAAAATCTCTCGCGTGGCCAACTACCCTCCTTTGTGCGGTGTTACCCTAAGGCTGCTCCACGTTTGATTGGACGCTATCACGCGATCTTTTGCCGCCTGCCGTTGTCGCGCTCAGTCAGCGTAGCAGCGCTAAGAAGGGTAGGACATGACGCAGCATGGCGGCTTAAAACGCCGCGCTATGGCTGTTGACTGACTTGTCGGGGCACAAGTATGAGACATCAAGATGCCCCGCACGCAAGTTGTGCGGGGCATCTTTATTTGGGCGCTTATTCCGGCTGATCCGTGACGCTGAGTACGCCGGGCAGGTTCATCAGCTTGCCGATGAACTCCACCCGCTTGACGTGAATCAGGTGCACGGTCATGGAAATTCGCAGCATGTCGCGGTCTTGCTCCACCAGAAAGTGGAGAACCTCCACCCCCATGGCTTGGATGGCGGAGGTGATGGCGGCGGGAGCGTCCGGCTCGTTGCGCGCCCGCAGATGCAACTCGAACAGGGTGTAGTCCATGCGTCGTTCCGCCAGTTTAAACACATAGAGCGTCCCCAGGGTTAAAGCGGTGGCCATGACCGACCCGATGTAGTATCCCGCACCGATGGCCAGACCGATGCAGGCCACGATCCACAGGCAGGCGGCGGTGGTCAGTCCGCGTACGTCGCGCCCGGCCTTGATGATGGTACCCGCGCCCAAAAAGCCGATACCGCTGATCACCTGTGCGCCCATTCGCAGCGGATCTCCGCCGGAGCCGTACTTTTCCACCGCCCAGAAGGAGCAAAACATCACCAGGCAGGAGCCGACGCAAACCAAGGTATGGGTGCGCAGTCCGGCGGGACGATGCCCCCGCTCGCGTTCCAAGCCGATCAGGGCGCCACAAACCAATGCCAACAGGAGCCGAAGTGCACCGATAAGCTCCGCATGAATATCCAGCACGAACAGACCCTCCTTGCACTTTTGTTTATTACATCACATATGGAATCTTCCTGTCAATAGCGGGCACCGGCGCATTAAATCTTTCTGTGAAGGCCAAAACCGCTAGTCTGTTCTCTTGTTTTCTGCTATAATACACTACTAGGACATCAAGGCAGACCATTTCGGCCATGGCGAAAGGACGAACATCGTGGAGAAAGTACGCCAGGAGAACAATTGGAATATCCCTAATGCATTGACGCTGCTACGGCTGGTGTTGTTGCCGGTCTTTGCGTGGCAATATTTACGGGGTTCCACGCTCTGCGCGCTGATCGTCTATCTGATCGTGCAGGCATCGGACCTCATCGATGGTTACTTGGCCCGACGCTGGAACCAAATCACCGTATTTGGCAAATTGATGGATCCCTTGGCCGATAAGCTCATGCTGGTGACGGCCCTGATCTGCTTCGGCATCAAGGGGCAGATCCCTTGGTGGCTCATCGCCCTGGTACTGGGAAAAGAAATATTGATGATTGTCGGCGGGGTGTACGCACTGCGCAAAAAGATTGTGGTGCAGGCGCTGTGGATCGGCAAGATCGCCACCGGGCTGTTTGCGCTGACCGTGGTACTGATCCTGATCGACGGCAAAACCCAGGCCCTGGGCATTGCGCCGCTGATCTGCCTTTATGGGGCGGTGGCGGTGACGCTGGGGGCGCTGG
>JAVBUS010000291.1:0-3131 GCA_031555125.1 Eubacteriales bacterium
CGATGCCCGCGACCATGACGGTGTATAAAGGCTCGACCTTCTATATGAATTACACGGTGACGCCGATCGACACTACCGACACCCTGACCTGGACCAGCAGCAGTAGTACCATCCTGCGGGTGGAGGACAAGCAATACGGCCTGTTTTCGGCGCAGAAGGCGGGGACGGTGACCGTCACCGTCAAGACCGCTAGCGGCAAGACGGCCACTTGCAAGGTGACCGTGAAGTAATACTAAATCCAAATAGATGTACGCCGAGATCCAGCGGATATTTTACCGGCAGGCGTTGTCGCGCCTCGGTCAGCGTAGCTGCCGGCTACGCCTCCCTCGGGCTCCTAGCCAGCCGAAAAAATCTCTCGCTAGCTCTTCGGCGAAATCTAATTGGAATTAGTATAAGGTTCGAAAAGGCTGCGTGAAGGCAACAAAAAGCGAGAGTTGGCAGGACTGTGCCTTCTCTCGCCTTTTTGCGTCGCTGCATTACATGCCAAACATTTTTTCCTTCAGATCCAGATAGAAAAGGTAGTCCTCGGGCGATACGTTGGGCGGACACCGGTGATCGCAGAAGGGGATGTATCCGCCCCGCGCCACGTATTTCTCCAACGTTTTTAGGTAGGCGACGATGGCATCGCGCCCCGCACCCAGCTGGATCTTGTCCACACCGCCCATGATGCGCAACTGGCCGTCGTACTGATCCAACAGCTCGCCGGGATGGGAGCAACCGTTGACCTCGAAGGGGAACAGGCAGTTGATGCCGCCCTCCAACAAATACGGGAGGATGGGACGCACATCGCCGTCGCAGTCCGTGTACCACAGATCGATGCCATACTGGGTCAGCTTTTGCTTGATGCGCTTGTAGCGCGGCATGACGATATCGCGGAAAAAGGGCACCGATACGATGGGGCCGTTCTTAAAGCAAATATCTTCCCAACCGGAAGCGTAGTCAAAGTCCATGGCGGGCAGCAATTGATCCAGGGATCGCTCTACCAGCTGGCAATAGGTTTCCACCATATCCTCCACCATTTCCGGGTAGTCATAGGTGGCATAGGCCAGGCCTTCAAAGGTCATGATGTCGCGGATGCGGCCGATCATGGAGCCGCAGTTGATCCCCAGGGGATAATCCCGATCCTTGGGGTGCTTGGCCGCGATGGCCGCTACATCCAATGTCCGTGCAGGGTCGTCGACCTGGAGTCGCTCCGACTTCACGCGGGCCCAGTCCTCCGGCGTGACGATGGAGGATTGCAGGTAGTGGGGGATGGTGCTGTGGCCGTCCACGGGCACTTCGGCCAGCAGTCCGTCGCGGTTTTGCAGGATGATCTTGTTTTGTTCCCGGCGGATCTCCTTTTGCGGGAAGGCGGGCAACAGATCCACGCGGCCGCCGACCCCGTCGATGCGATCGAAATTAAAGAACACATCGGCCTCTTCGTTATCGCGGATGTTGTGCTGTACGAACAGATCCCATTCGTCGAAGTTGTCGTCCCAATAGCCGAACTCCATATTGAAACACCGGTCAATACTTTGGTAGTGCATTTGGCGCACAAAGCGCTCACGGTCGGTCATGGTGCCGTGCCAACGTGGCCGGATGGGGGTGATGTCCTTGCCGCGGAAATGAATGGGCTGTTGCATGCAGGGAACCTCCTTTGTCCGCTGTAATCGCTATCACTATACTGCATATCCTGCCGATGCGCAAACGGAAAAAAGGGATGCTGCCTCAACGTGCGAGACAGCATCCTGCTTCATCGGTCACTTTGCCAAATACTTGTCGCCGGTGCCGTACTTTTCGATGATGTAGTCGATGTCCTTGTCGCCGCGGCCGCTAAGATTGACCAGGATGGCCCCCTGCTTGTTGGCCTTGGCATAGCGCATGGCATAGGCCACGGCGTGGGAACTCTCCAGCGCGGGGATGATGCCCTCGTACCGGGAGAGCTTGAAGAAGGCTTCAACGGCCTCCTCGTCGCCCGCAGTGACGTATTGCACACGGCCCAGCTCCCTCAGGTAGGCGTGCTCCGGGCCGATGCCGGGGTAGTCCAGGCCGCTGGCGTTGGAATACACCGGGGCACACTCGCCTTGGTCGTCGAACAGGAACAGGGATTGAAAGCCGTGCATCTGTCCCGTGTGGCCATAGGTCATGGTGGCGGCGTGTTCGCCCAGAGCGGTGCCGGTGCCCAAGGGCTCCACGCCCACCAGGTCCACCGGATCCGCCAGGAAGGGGGTGAGCATGCCCGCAGCGTTGCTGCCGCCGCCAACACAGGCACACACCACGTCTGGCAGAAAGCCGGTCATGTCCAGGAACTGCTCCCGCGCCTCGATGCCGATACACATCTGGAAGTCGCGCACCATCAGCGGAAAGGGATGGGGACCAACCACGGAGCCGATGCAGTAAATAGCGTCCTTGTATTGCTTCATATAGCTGTCAAAGGCAGAATCCACGGCCTCCTTCAGCGTCTTGAGTCCATGGGTGACCGGTACCACCTTAGCGCCCAGCACTTGCATGCGGGTGACGTTGGGGGCTTGTTTGGCGATGTCCACCTCGCCCATGTGGATCTCACACTCCATGCCGAAGTAGGCGGCGGCGGTAGCCAGTGCCACGCCGTGCTGCCCGGCGCCGGTTTCGGCAATGAGCTTGCGCTTGCCCATGTATTTGGCCAGCAGCGCCTCGCCCATACAGTGGTTCAGCTTGTGGGCGCCGGTGTGGTTCAGGTCCTCGCGCTTTAGGTAGATCTGGGCGCCGCCGATCAGTCGGCTCAAACGCTCGCAGTGGTACACGGGCGTGGGGCGGCCCTGAAACTCGCGGCGAATCCGACGCAGTTCGCTGATGAATTGGGCAGAATGGCAGATGGTCTGGTACGCCTCGGCGATCTCCGCAAGGGCGCCCCGGAGTTCATCGGGGACAAAGGTGCCGCCGTACTGGCCAAAGTATCCCTCGGTATTGGGGTGGTGACGGAAATATGTACGGAAGTCCATGACAGTCACTCCTTTTTATGCTTTGCGATCGGACGATTGGCTTAGCGCGGGGGAGCACGCGCCGCACCATCGCTTGACGCCCTCTTGACTGCGCCACCGCACCGCATTGCCTAAGGATTTTTGACCCTGCGGCATATACATACACAACTCCCCTTTCCCAAATAGTTTGTC
>JAVBUS010000296.1:0-6071 GCA_031555125.1 Eubacteriales bacterium
ACAGCGTCCCAGGGTGGTTTTGCCGCATCCCGACTCGCCTACGATGCCGATGGTTTCACCCTTTTGTGCCACGAAGCTGACATCGTTCACAGCGCGGAGTTTAGCTTTGCCCGATGTGAATTCCATGGTGAGCCCTTCCACCTGTAGAATGGTTTCGCTCATTGCGCACCCTCCTCTCCCGGCTGTGGCAGGGCAGGATCCCAGGGCCGGTAGCACGCGACGCTGTGTCCTTCACCCACGGGGGTCAGGCTGGGCTCGCGACCCGTGCAGACCCCTTCCACCCGGCAGGTGCAGCGATCGTAAAAGCCGCACCGGTCCGGCAAATTCATGGCCAGGGGCACCGACCCCTCGATGGAGTAAAGGCGGTCGGCATGGGCGCCGATCTTGTGCACCGAGCCCATGAGCCCCCGGGTGTAGGGATGCACCGGATGAGCGAAAATCTCCTGCACCGATCCGGTCTCCACGATGCGGCCAAGGTACATCACCGCCACCCGATCACACATCTGGGCCACAGTACCCAGGTCATGGGTAATGTACAGGATGGCCATGGCATAGTCCTTTTGCAGCTTTTTAAGCAGCTCCAGGATCTGGGCCTGAATGGTCACATCCAGGGCGGTGGTGGGCTCATCCGCAACGAGCACGCTGGGGCTGCATAGCAAGGCCATGGTGATCAGCGCTCGCTGGAGCATGCCGCCGGAGAACTCATGGGGATACTGGTGAAACCGTTTTTCCGGGTCCGCCACGCCCACCTTGCGCATGGTGTCGATGACCTGTTTGGCCGCTTCGGCCTTGGTGATCTTTTTGTGGAGCCGCAGGCTCTCCGCCAGCTGATGACCCACAGTAAAAAGCGGCGAGAACGCGCTCATGGGCTCCTGAAAGATCATGGATATACTACGGCCACGAATACTGCGGATCTCCTTTTTGCGGGGATTGAGTTGGGCCAAATCCCGTATATTGCCCTGTGCATCGGTGTAGAGAATGGCCCCTTGGGTTCTGCATTTTTTTTCGTTGATGCCAAGGATGGCCTTGACTGTCAGGCTTTTTCCGCAACCGGACTCCCCCACCAGGCCCAAGGTCTCCCCGGGACTGATGGCGAAATCCACGCCGCGCACGGGAGTCAGCAATCCCTCGTCCAAGGGGATGCCGATGCGGAGGCCTTCCACAGACAGAACGCGTTGCTCCATATACACGCCTCCTTATACTACTCGTCATTTGATTCAACGCATATCTCACGGATCTTTTGCCGTCTGTCGTTGTCGCGCCTCAGTCAGCGCAGCTGCCGGCTACGCTTCCTTCGAGCTCCCAGCCAGGCGAACAATCCCTTGCGATCTATTGCGCGAAGTCAAACGAGGACTGGAATTACTTGTAGGGATCCGCAGCATCGCGGAGTCCATCACCCAGGAAGTTAAATGCCAGCACCGCCAATCCCACAAAGAGCAGTGGGATCAGTTTCCAGGGGCAATTGGCAATGTTGCTCACGCTCTGACACTCCTGGAGCAGTACGCCCCAGCTGGTGGCCGGCGCGCGCATGCCCAGACCCAGGAAACTTAGGGAGGTCTCGCCGATGATCATGCCGGGGATACCCAAGGTCAAGTTGACGATGAGATAACTCATGAAGCCAGGCACCAGGTGCCTGATGATGATTTGCAGATCGGATACCCCCGCCAGGCGTGCCGCCATCACAAAATCTTGCTTTTTGGTTGACAGAAACTTGGAGCGCACGGTGCGTGCCAGGCCGGGCCAGCTGAGCAGGCTCATGATCACCGTGATCAGAATAAACACCTGCACCACCGGAATCCCCGGCGGAATGGCCGCCGACAACGCCATCCACAGCGGCAACGTCGGGAAAGAAGACATGACCTCGATGATCCGTTGAATGACGATATCTATCACGCCGCCATAATAGCCGGAGACGCTGCCGATGGCCACCGCCAGTACGAAGGAGATCAGGGTACCCAACAGCGGCACAAAAAGCGAGACCTGGCTGCCAATGAACACGCGGGAAAAGATATCGCGGCCCAACTTATCCGCACCGAAAAGGAGCACCTGGGTGGGATCCTTCCCCGGCGGAAGGGCGCTGTTGTCCACGCCAAACAGGTGAATATCCGTGGGGATGATCCCCAGCAGCCGATAGGGTAAACCCTTATGGAAGAACCGCAGGGGATACGCTTGCGTGGTATCCTCGGTAAAAATCTTGTTTTCAAACATGTCGCGCTCAACCTTGAATCGGTACACGTAGGGGCCGATGTACTTACCCTCGTGCATGACGTGGATCTTGGTGGGGGGCGCATTGGAATAGGATGCGGAGTAGTCCTCCAATCCCATGGGGGCCAGGAACTGGGCGAACAGCGCGCACGTGTAGAGGACCCCCAGCACGATAAAGCTAATAAGTGCCAGTTTGTGACGCACCAGCTTGCGCCCGATGAGCTGCCATTGGGAGGCGAGGTAGTATCGTTCTTGCTTTCGACGCGCCTTTTCCAGGGCGATGGCGCGTCTGGCCTCCGGACCTTGTGCACGTCTGCTCATCGTTGCTTCTCCTCCAACAGCTTGATACGCGGATCAAGAACCGACAGCAACAGATCAGAGATCAGGTTGCCCAGCACCACCAGCGTTGCGGAAATGAGCAGGATGCCGCCGGACAGGTAGATATCCTGCGTCTGCAGCGCACGCAGCAGCACCGGCCCAAGGGTGGGCAGCATGAGTACGATGGCCGTGATGGTGCTGCCATTGAATATGCCGGAGATCATATGACCCAAGCCGCTGACAATGGGGTTGAGCACTGCGCGCATCTGGTACTTATAGGTGATGCGCTGCTCTCCGGCGCCCTTGGCACGCAGCGCCAGGACATAGGGCTGCCCCTGCTCATCCAACAACTGTGCGCGGATGGACCGGATGAGCCCACAGGTGCTGCTGGTGCCGATGACCAGCACGGGAATGATCATGCGCCGGATCCACTCACCCAAGTCCGCCCAGGAAGCAATGCCGTGATCCGGCAGGCCCATGAGGGGCTTGCCCGTGATCTTAAAGGAGGCGTACATAAGCAAAATGGCGAACAAAAAATGTGGAATGGCCATCCCGATAAAGCCAATGAAGGTGAACAGGTAATCCCCCCATGCGTATTGATGCTTCGCGGAGAATACCGCTATAGGGATGGATATCAGATACGAGAACAGCAGGGTGCACAGCGATAGTAGCAGGGTCATGCCCAGGGTCTCACCAATCTTGACCAAAATGTCCTGGTTGTAGTAAAAGGAGGTGCCCCATTTGCCGGTGAGTATGCCCCCCAGCCATGTGCCATACTGGACGATGAAGGGGCGATCCACGCCATACGCCTCTTTTAGACGTGCCACGTCCTCCTCGGTAACACGCTCGCCCTCGGCCACCATGTTGGCCACCAGCGTATCCACATAGTCACCCGGGGGCAACTGCACAATAAAGTACACCACAAACGTGATGAGCAGCAGCGTAATGCCTGCAAGTCCAAGGCGCTTGAGTACAAAGTTAAGTTTGTCCATCGCGCTCCCTCCCGCCGTCTGGGTTTCCGGTCTGTGTGAGAAGGGAGCGCATGCCCAACGGCACGCGCTCCCAGGCAGTTCCATCGTGCAGGCTTTATTGCGCAAGCCACCACTGCTCGGGCCGGCCATGGCTCAGATAGCGGAACTCGTCCACGGCCATCAATCCCTGTGGCACATTTTGCAGCTTGTTGTTGACCAAATGGCGGGCGGGCAGCGGCTTGAGGTAGCCAATGATCCATACATTGGCCTTGTGCAGATCGTAGATTTCCTGCACACACTCCGCCACGATTTGGGCGCGATCCGGGCCATTGGCCGCCTGCATGCGCTCATAGGCCTCGATGAGTTTGAGCATGTCGCCGGTGGGTTCCACGCCGCCGTTGGCTGTGCTCTTGCCGTCTTCGTACCACTTGCCATACGCCGAGTGCCAGAAGGCCACGTTGCGGATCGGGACGATGGAATCGGGCCGCAGTGCCGGGGTGGACACCGAAACCGCTTCCATGGAAGCTTCTACGTCGTTGGACAACATAGTAACGCGGGCATCGGTATCCACTTTGTCGCTCAACTTGACGCCCACAGCCTTATAGAAAGTTTTGAGCATGGTGACAAAGTCGCCGGAAACCGAAGGGTCGCGCACCGTCAGAATGATCTCCAGCTCCCGATCCGTTCCCTTCATCTTGCGGAAGTCGGTGCCGTTCCAGGGCTCGGTAATCTCGTCCAGCAAGGCATTTGCCTTGGCCACGTCGTACTGGATCCATTTGGCGGACCACTCCGGATCGTAGCCGGGCTGTCCTTCATCCACGGCGGCCTGCCAAGGTGCGGACATGCCGTTAAGCAGCGTCTCGTTGAGCAGGTTGCGGTCCACGCAAATGCTCAGCGCCTCGCGGAAACGGATATCTTGGAACAGGGCGCGCTTGTCCAGATCCTTGGCAGTCTGGTTCAGATGGATCATTTCCAGTGTACACCAACCCGCCTTGGACCACGGGTTGTAGGTATGGGTGTCCTTCAGAGCGGTGGCTACGACGGCGAACTCCGGCGGATCAATGATGTCGAACTCCCCGGCGCTGGCGGCAAGCACAACCTGGGCCTGCTCATTGATGATCTTGAATTTGATGCCATCCAGATAAGGCAACTGACGTCCCTCGGCGTCGGTCTTCCAGAAGTAGGGGTTGCGCACAAACTCGTAGGTCTCACCCACCGCGTTCCAATTATCTTTGACAGCAATGAAGCTGCGCAATTGGGGCACGATGTGATAATCCCAGTGATAGTATCCGATATCTTTGCCCATGGTGGCATAGGAATCCCACTGCTTGCCAAAGGCCTTGTTTGCATTGCTCAGGGCCTGTTCCTCGGTGATCAGGGGGAATGTCTCATCGTCGGCGACGCCGTCGCGGCGGGCCACGAAATCCTTGTAAAAGTGCTTGGGCAGGAACATCCATTTGTTGTCCACTGCGGCATCCTGGGGGAAGGAGGGCTTAGGCGCCGCAAAGGTCACGGTGAACTCATAGTCGCCGACCTTGTCAAACTTTGCCCAGATCTTTTTGCCTTCTACGGTGACCTGGTAGCAGTTGTACATCTTGGAGGTGTAAGAGGGTTTGTACTCCGGCGCATCCCCTGCCAGCGCACTGCGATCCTCTGCCAAGGTGGGCGTGGACATGTGATCGTAATAGAAGATCACGTCATCCGCAGTGAAGGGCGCACCGTCGGACCAACGCATGCCTTCGCGCAGCTTAACGGTCCACACGGTGGAATTCTCGTTCGGAGTGAAATCCTTACAGACGTTGGGCTCTACTTCGCCGCTGCCGTCCTGCTTAAAGCGGAACATGCTTTGCTCGGACATAAAACCCCAGGGGCTCCAACGACCGTTGTCGTTGGACTGCATGGTGATGTAACCGCCATACTGGCCGGGGGACACCACATCGGGTTCCACCATGATGTCGGCGGCCACGGGCAGACGCTCGGCCAGGGGCGGCAGCGTCCCGGCGGCCACCTGCTCAGCCAGCATGGGGGCTTCCTTGCCGCCCTCATCCGCCATCATGGGCGTCACCAACACCATGGGTAGGATCAACGCAATGATTAACAGGAACAATACGGATCGTTTCATGGGGTCTCCTCCTTGTCATCTTGTTGCTATGGGTAGCGGTCCAATGCCGCTGGGAAACGAGAATCTGCACCGACGAAGGTGCCAAAAAATATATAGAAAATACACCGAAAAGCCTGCGTCCGTTTCGCAAGGCAAGCATGTTCTGGCTATGTGCTCCAATATCACATGGAGAAACTATCTTAATTGCATAAAATATAGCAGGAAACGCGCCGTTTGCATATATCAAATCAGGCCGACAATATATACTTTTCGACCAACGCAGCTGCACGCAAAAAAGGGACTGTCGCGCTGGCATTTTACCAGCACGGCAGCCCCTTTTTTTAGGGGGTGTTTCAAAAGGGGAGGAAATGCAAGTTCCAAGGATTTTGCGCCAGATCAAGGAGTCGGAACGCGGCGTACTGGAGGTACGCCAAGTGCAGAACGACGCCGATATGGCGGAAAATCCGCCGGACATT
>JAVBUS010000045.1:0-5828 GCA_031555125.1 Eubacteriales bacterium
ATCAGACGCGGGATTTTGATCCATCCACCGTCGACGTATCCGCAAAGGCAGGTGAGTGATATGGCCGTATTGCGCAACCTGGACGACGAGGCATTGGAGGCCCCGTTTGACAAAAGTCAGTTCTTCCGCCTGCTCCGCTATCTGGCACCCTATAAAAAGCAGATGGCGGTCGCCCTGCTGCTAATGATCCTGGTGGCCATCTGCGGTCTTGTGGCGCCTTACCTCATGAGCCGGGCCATCGGTGTGCTGCAGGACGGCAAGGGCGAGAGCCTCCCCTGGTTGGTAGGGGGAATCGTGCTGTCCAGCGTGGTAGGCGGGGTGTGCCTGCGCTACCGCGTGCGCATCATGGATACCGCCGGACGCAAGGCCATTGCGGCCTTACGGGAGGATCTGTTCAATCACATTCAGACCCTGGCGCTGTCCTTTTTCGATAGCCGCAGCGCCGGCAAGATCATGGTCCGCGTCATCAACGACGTCAACAGCTTGAACGACTTATTCACCGGCGGCATCATCAACGTGTTGGTGGATTGCCTTACGTTGGTACTGCTGGTGGGCATCATGTTGGTCATCAACTGGCAGCTGACCCTGGTTGCGTTGGCTTCCATGGTGTTTCTCGTCGCCATCATCCTGGTGCTGCGTACCCGCATGCGAAAGTCTTGGCAAGTGGTGCGCACAAAGACCAGCACCATGAACGGCTACCTTCACGAGAGTTTGCAGGGCATGCGCGTGACCCAGGCATTCGCCCGGGAGGACCGCAACCGCGAAACATTCGAGGATACCAACGCGGACATCCGCTCAAGCTGGCTGCGGGCGGTGTCCAACAACAACTTGTTTTGGCCATTGATCGATACGCTGGGTTCTGTGGGCACCGCCGGCGTATATGTGGTGGGGTTGCTGCTCATGGGGGCCACTGGGGCCGTGGGCACGTTGTCCCTGGCGGATCTGCTGGTGATTTTGTGGTACCTGGGCCGGTTCTGGGAGCCCATCAATAACCTGTCCAACTTTTACAACAGCGTGCTCACCGCCATGGCCTCCATCGAGCGCATTTTCGAGATCATGGATACCCCCGCGGACATTGCAGACGCATCGCCGGACGTACAGGAGCTGCCGCCCATCCAAGGCGCGGTGACATTTGATGCCGTAACCTTTGGCTATACCCCGGAGGTGATGGTGCTCCGGGATGTGTCCTTTCAGGTCAAGCCCGGTCAGACCATCGCCCTGGTGGGCCCTACCGGCGCGGGCAAGTCCACCGTGGTCAACCTGATCAGCCGCTTCTGCGATGTCAACGGCGGCGCGGTGCGCATCGATGGCCACGACGTGCGGGAGGTTAAGCTTCATTCACTGCGCAAGCAGATGTCGGTAATGCTTCAGGATAGCTTTATTTTCAGCGGTACCGTCCTTTCCAACATTCGCTATGGCAAGCCTGACGCGACTCGTGAAGAGGTCATTGCCGCCGCCAAGGCTGTGTATGTCCACGACTTTATTATGCAATTGCCCAAGGGATACGATACCGAGGTGTTCGAGCGCGGATCGTCCCTGTCGGTGGGGCAGAAGCAGCTTATCTCCTTCGCGCGCGCCTTGCTTAGTGATCCACGCATCCTGATCCTGGACGAGGCGACTTCTTCTATCGATACCCACACGGAAATGCTGATCCAGCAGGCGTTGGAGGTGTTGTTGCGGGGTCGCACCAGCTTCGTCATCGCCCATCGGCTGTCGACCATACGCAAGGCTGACAACATCATGGTGGTGCGGGATCATCACATCGAGGAAGCGGGTACCCACGAGGAGCTCATGCGCATCCCAGGCGGACATTATCGTGGGCTGTGCGAGGCACAGTACCGGTTCTTAGCATAACAGAACGCGGTCTATTTTTTGCACATAGGACATTCGATGGACACAAAAGAGGAGGCACTAGCATGCAACAAGCTATCATTGAAAAGGCAGGGGCGCTCCTGCAGGAAACAGCGGCATCGGGCGCGGATAAAGGGCAGTTCTGTACCCTGGCGCTGCTGGACCAGGACGGGTATCCCACGGTGTCAGCCCTCACAATCTCCAAAGCGGAGGGCATCCGCTGGATCACTTTCTGTACCGGGCTGACCAGCAACAAGGCCCGGCGTATTGCCCGAAGCAATCGCGCATCGGTCTGCTTCGCGGAGGGCGAGCACTACACCAACATCACCCTGGTAGGTACCATGGAGATCGTGACCGATCCGCAAGTCAAGCAGGATATGTGGTACAGCGGGCTGGAGTATCATTTCACCGGGCCGGAGGACCCCAATTACTGCGTTTTGCGCTTTACCACCCAGCGGTACAACCTGTTTGTTGATGGGCAAGAGGCTGCCGGGACGCTGTAGGCTGGCGGTACGCGGAAGGCGATTCATGCGTAGTGCGCGGCCATGGCCGTCGTCAACTGGCGCAATTGCGTTACTACATCCTCCGGCGCCACCACCCGGAGGCGGTCGCCGAAGCTGAGAACCCAAGACAGTACCGCTTCCGGCTGGGTGTAGCTGATTTCCACGTTGAGCAGACCGTCCTCGCGCAAACAGCAACAGTCCGGGCCATAGGCGGCGATCAGTCGTTGCAATATGCAAGGACTCGCCACTGCAAACAACCGACGGTGGTCTGTATATGCGGTGGGTGGGGCCGGTTGACAGCTATCCGGAATCTCGCGCTTGGGAAAGGACAAGGCCATGTCGGTGGGTGACCACATGCGGCTCAGCTCGTACGTACGCCACTCCTCCCGGTCCGTGTGGCGGGCCACCAGGTGCCAGTCGCCGGCAACATACAGAATACGGTGCGGCTCGACCATGCGTCGAACCGTGCCTTTTTCATGTACATAGTCAAAGGTCACATGACATCGTGCACGGATCGCCTGGGTCAGTACCCGCAGCTTGGCCATGGTCGGATCTTTGCCGACATCCTCGCCGATGAAGACCACCGGTTGCGAGGCATTGTCTTCACCAGTCAATGTCCCCACGGGAATTTGCCTGGGCTGGTCCGTTTGTGTCATGAGGTCACCTCCTGATCGCTGGCAGGAATCAGCATATCCGCTTCCTGGCGGTGACGGGCAACGTTCCGCTGGATGGAAGGGAGACTGTGGTTGGCATAACAATAGACGCATCCGTTAAGGCAAGTGTTGTACACGCCGATATCCACGCTGCGGACGCATCCACAGCCTGGCCGCTGCGAGGGATCCCGCCCAACGTCCGCGCAGCGTCCGGTCAGCATGGCGATGCGCCGGCCATCGATGCATGCACCTCGGGCGATGCCCAGACCGGAAAAGTCAAGCGCCTCGCAGCAAGCCCAGACAAGCAGACCGTGGTCTGTTGCGATGCGGGAAAGCCTGCCAGCGGTGTCCAGCATCGCCTCCGGCGAAATGGGCTGGATGTGGGCAGAATGCACCTTGGCATAGGCATCTACAAAACTGATGGCCACGCCGGGCGTATGGGGGGCCAGCCGATCGCACAGGCGAAGGAATGCTTCTTCATGCCAGGCAGGGGTGAGTGCGCCATTGAGCACGATGGGATCATAGCGCCATAGCACACGCTGTGGCCCGATTCGCTGGCTGAGTGTGACGAAGGTGTCGACAATGTCTTGCTTATCACGCAGGTTAGGTTCCAGGTCGCGGCCATAGGGCGTCAGCGTGAACTGAAAGTAATAGGGGATGGAGAACATGTCCACGGTGTCCAGCAACGGCAGCATCGGCCCGGGATCCTTGCTCCAGAACACGAAGCAGTCCACGTCTTCGGGCAATAAAGAAACCCTTCGCACTTGATGAGCATTGAAAGGATTGCATACCCGGGCATAGCCGGCCTTAAGTCGCCCGACAAACCACTCATGAAAATAGCAGGGGATATCCGTCCTGCGCGACACCGAAACGATCATGATCTTTTCTCCTTGCTGCCTTCCGGCTGCGTCCAAAAAGCAGCATAGTCCGCTAGCGCGTCATCTACCTCGGCCTGCACTTGCCGGCTGCAACGGGTGAAAAGGTGGGTCTGGGCGGGTGTGCGGTGCTGGCTGGACGGAAAGGTCCAGGTGCCGTCGATGGTGCCTGCCACGACAAGCCAATGGCTGGTGTCCGGCGCATGTTGTGCAGCGGCATGGCCCGATGACAGTGCGCTGCGGTCGCGATAGCCCATGCCGTATTCATCATAGTCGGGCAGCAAAAACGTGCGGACCTTTAGCGGTACGTCTTCGCATCCATCGGGGGCAATGTATGGCCCTTTCCGGATGAATCCCATGTCGAGGGCGTTGCTGCCGGCATGTGCATCCCGCAGGGAAAGACCGGACCAGTAAGCGAAATCCTCGACCGTCGCAGGGCCACGACTGGCAAAATAGCGCGTGGCCAGTCGCACCAATGCCTCGGCCCGGGGCAAGGGGGTCTGGAGCGGCGCGACACGCTCTAGCAGCGTGTAGGTGAACTGTTTCCCCACACGCGGGCCGCTGCAGATCAGCCCTTCCAACTCGGCGTGCATCAGGATATAGGCCAGGCGTTGCCCTTCCGCGGGGATACCGCCTTGGGCCAACGTCTGCGACAGTTGGGCCCGTGTTTGTACGGACTGTACTGCCAGCGCAGACATCAGCAAGGCCTCCGCTTGGCTCAGCGTCTGCGCGTCCAGGTTCCATTTTCGGTAGTAAGTCCCGTTGAGCCGATGCACCTGTGGTGCGGACAGCGTTAACAGCCAACGAATATCCGCGGGCACAACGAAGTGCCAAGTTGGCCGCAGCAGGTGGGTACGCAGGATGTCGCCGGATTGAAAGGCTCGCGCTACCACAGCGTCCGTCGATCCGGGGAACCGCAGCCCGATGGCCCACTTGGCCATGGCATACTCTTGCGCCTGCATGGCACCCAAATGCGCCACGACTTGTGCGGGTGACTTGGCTACAGAATGCAGCAGCCATTGGTTGTGGAGTCGCTGGCTTCGCAGCATCTCAGCTGTCATGGGCGGTGCTCCGTAGTGTTGATTCCTCGGGGTGTGCTGCGCTTCATGTATCGGTCTTCTTCACTGAAGATGCAGCCGCAATACTTCTGCATATAATACTCGGCCTGACGCGCAAACTGCTGCCCTGGGCGAAACAGTGGGCGAAAGTCGCGGTACACGAACGCTATGCCGTGACGAGTCGCCGCTTCCTCGCCCAAAGCCCGCAAGGCATCGTGCTGCTGGTAAGGGCTGATCAGCAGCGTGGTGGAGAACCCGTCATAGCCGTGGGCTGCTGCGTACGCTGCGGTTCGTTCCAACCGCATGCCATAGCATGGCAGGCATCGCGTATCGTATCGGCTGCCCACCATCTCCAGAAACGACCGCAGCCCGTACGTTCCATCCTCAATCAGCGCCGCCCCCTGCGTATCCGCGAAAGTGCGCAAGGAGTCCAGCCGGTTTGTGTACTCTGTATACGGATGAATGTTGGGATTGTACCAAAACAGCGTGGGCGATAGGCCCTCGCCCAGCAACGAAGCCACGCATTGATTGGCGCACGGCGCGCAGCAGGCATGCAATAACAACTTCATGTACTTACTCCGTCTTCATGAGATGCTCCTATTATACCCCCATTTTCACTGACGGGCAAACCATAAAGCACCTCAAAGCCCGACGCAAACTTGGCCTGGAATGCTTGACAGAGACCGGTGCGCACCGTATAATGGGGAAGCGATTTGGAGCGGTATCGAAGTGGTCATAACGGGGCGCACTCGAAATGCGGTAACTTCGCCAAGTAGAGTGGGCCGGAAATCCTTGATGTGTAGCCAATTCCTGAGTGGTTTGAAAACAGCATACTAGCTACTTCTGCTCTAAATTTCTGTCATTTTTCCCGCTGGCTTATACGGAGCT
>JAVBUS010000248.1:0-8752 GCA_031555125.1 Eubacteriales bacterium
GCAACTTTTTTCGCAGGGAATGAATGTGCACGCGCACCGTGCGGACATCGGCCAGGGGATCCTCCCCCCAGGCGCGGGCGTACAGGGCTTGGGGCGACAGATACTCGCCCTCCTCGTCGTCATTGCGGGCTTTGAGCAGGGTGAACAGCAGCGCGTACTCCTTGGGGGTCAGTAGGGCGTCCTTGCCCTCCAAATAGGCGCGGCTGGCCAAAAAGTCCACCCGCAGCGGGCCGCAGGTAACCTCCTGCTGGACCCGAGAGGCAGCGCGGCGCAACAGGGCTTGCACCCGTAGGCACAGCTCGCGGATGTCATAGGGCTTGGTCAGGTAGTCGTCGGCCCCGGCCATGAATCCGGCCACGGCGTTGTCCGCACCCCCCAGGGCGGTCAGCAGCAAGATCGGCAGATCCTGCTCCGCCTTGATCTCCTGGCAAAAGTCCAGCCCCGATCCGTCGGGTAGCATGATGTCCAGGACGATGAGGTCCGGGGACTGGGTTTTGAGGATGGCCCTGGCACGTTCCAATGTGTGAGCCGCCAGCACGTCGTAGCCGCGACGTGCCAGCATCTTCTCGTTGAGCGAAAGGACGGCTACATTGTCCTCCACCATCAGCAATAACGATTTTTTCGCCATGTTCTACCCCTCATATTCCTGCTCCATGGGCAAGGTGAACGATGCAGTGGTGCCGCGTCCTTCCTCGCTCTGGATAGTAATGCGTCCTTTGTGCGCGTCGATGATTTGCTTGCAGATGTACAGCCCCAGTCCCGACCCGGTGCCCCGGCCATTCCAGCCAGTGCGCTTGAGATAGCGCTGAAACACGTGGTCCAGCAGTTCCTGGGGTATGCCTACACCGGTGTCGGTGATGCTGGTGGTCAGATGGTTGCCCTGGCGGAACGCCTGGATGGTGATCTCTCCTTGATCGGTGTAGGCTACCGCGTTGGCCAGCAGATTAATGATGACCTGGGTGATGCGCTCGCGGTCGATGGGGATGTCCGGTAAGTTGGGTTCGATGTGCAGATGCAGCGTGCAGTTGTTGCTGTTGATCATGGGGAAGTGGTTGTCCGCGATGGTCTGCACAATGGTGGCCAAGGAGGTGCGCCGGACCTCCAGCTTGAGCCTGCCGCTCTCCACGGCCACAGTATCTAGCAGCTGTAGCACGATGCGCCGCATCCGGTCCACTTCCAGCACGATGTTGACCTGATTGTGCTGCATCTCATGGAACTGTTTGTCCTCGTCGCCCAACAGATCCAAGGTGTACTGTGCGTAGTTGGACACCACGGTGAGCGGTGTCTTGAGTTCGTGGGATACATTTGCCAGGAACTCGCTCTTCATCTGGCCCAGCTTGTCCAGGGAGTCCACCTTCTTTTGGGCAATGGCCAGTTCGCCGGCGGTCTGCACCGCACGCATGTCCAATAGCAGCATATCGCACACCACAAAGATCAGCATGCCCACCGGCATCAGCCCGGCGTTGCCCACCAGGGGCAGCGTGCTGCGCCAGAACAGGTCGAAGGTGGAAAAGATCATCAGCAGCAGAAAACCCGTGACGCCCAGCCAATCCGCCGGGTCGCCGCTGCGCCACAGTATGCGCATGCTCCACACGTATTGTACCAGCGCTACGAGGGACAGGGCACCGATGAAGGGAAACAGGGAGGTGGTAAAGATGGTGGGCATCACGATGGTGCATAGAATGAAGGCGGCGACCAGGCCCAGCGCCAGCGTGCGCAGTCTGGGCGGCACTGCATCGGGATACAGGGCGTGGACCAGCAGTACGATGGTCATCAGACACAGGGCGGTCAGGATGTAGAGCATCCGCGTGGCGGTGTACCAGTTGATGGCGGGGGGCGCCAACTGATAAAAGAAGGCCTCGTTGCGTGCCGCCAGCAGCAGGCAGCAGGCGGCAAAGTACAAAATCTCCCGCTTGTGCAAGGTCAGGCACACGATAAAGTAGTAAAAGGCCAGCGTGAGCAGTCCGCCGCAGAGCAGCAGATTGCTGGCCCGTTCGCTCATCAGCATTTTGTCGATGTTGTGCACGCTGGAAATGGCCAGCCCCTCCAGCCGCCCGCCTCGCACATGCACAAAGTTGGCGTATTGCAGCACGATCTCGGTGGTGGCGGACTTGGGGCAAATACTGATGGCTCGCCGCACCAATGCGGGGGAGAAATCCTCGGCCCGATCAGCCACGGTGCCGATATGGGCGACCTCCTCGCCGTCGACGTACATGCGAAGGGCGTGGCCGGTACAATAGATATAGAATGCCAGCGGCCGGTCTTGGGGCAACCGCAGCACTGCGCGGTAAGTGCCATAGCGATGGGCGGCATCGTCCGAGCCGTTTTGAAAGGTGCGGGGCCGTTGCGTCAGGCCGGTGGAAAAATCCGTGGGCGCGTACAGACGATCCGGGTAGTAGTCCCAATCGGGCTCCAGCTTGGCGACGTGACGCTCCAGGTCGATGTCGGTACAGTCGATGACACCGCCTTGTATTGGCGCGATGAAGGCCTTTGGCTTTTGGATGCTCAAAACCACCCATAGCAGGATGAAAAGTGCAATAAAAACCAGCAGCTGCCCTATGATTGGAAGTCGTTTCATGCAATGCTGCTCCTCTAAACATGCGAAATGACACACATAGCGCGACTATATGCATGAAAGGATACAAGATTATACCATGTTTGGCAGTCTTTGCGCAAGTTTCCTTCGAGTTTCCTTCGACGGATCACCACAGCCAGGCATTGGAATACAGAAAAAGGGAATGAGGCCAAAGGGAGCTGTGGTAGCAAAAGGCGAAATATCCACGAGGTGAACAGCGTGGATAAGGAACGGCTAAAAGAGATCCTGGGTGGGGGAGCAGATCCGCGACTGGGTTATGGAAACAAGCGGGATAAGCCAGAGAACCTTCTAGGGTGTGTTTCAAAACTCCGGAAGCGCAATTTCCGGCGGTTTTTCCGCCATATCGGCGTTGTTCTGCACTTGGCGTACCTCCAGTACGCCGCGTTCCGACTCCTTGATCTGGCGCAAAATCCTTGGAGCTTGCATTTCCTCCCCTTTTGAAACATGCCCTAGTGCCCCGACAAGTCGGTTAGCAGCCAATGCGCGGTGTCTTGAACCGCCATACTGCGTCCTGTCCTCCCTTTCGCAGCGCTGCTACGCGGGTCGGCCATTCCTTGCTTGGCGGCTCAATCTGCCCGTGGAGTGGCTGCCTCCTGACTGCCGGGGCACTAGGGCGTGCATAAAAGTGAAGAAGGTGTCATATCCGGAAGCTTTTTCGCCATAACCGCGCCGTTTTTGCGCAGCGTACCGCCGGTACGCTGCGCTCCGACTCCTTGGTCTGACAAAAAACTTTGGATCTTGCACCTTCTTCTGAAAATATTGCCGTCCATAGAGGGATGCGCAGAGCTGCCCTCGATTCCGATTTCTTGCATTTGGTTTTATGCGGTGGGTTAGTGGCTAGCCGTGGCCGCAGCCATGACGCGGTAGATCTCGTCCCGCGCCGGCGGGGCCAGAAGGGTTTCGCTGCCGTCGGGCAGGGTCATGGTTCGACCCGATTCCGGCGGCAAAAATGTGCCGATCACCGCAGCGGCAATCCCCTGGGCACCCAGGGCGCAGCACAGCCCTTCTCCGTCCGGATGCGCCATGAGCATCACCCCGCTGGAGATCAGCCGCAGGGCGTCGATGCCCAAGGCAGCACACAGTTTATCCGTCACCGGGTGTACCGTCACCCGGGCCAACTCGACCTTGAGACCCAGTCCGGAGGCCTCCGCCAGTTCCCATGCAGCGCCCAGCACGCCGCCTTCCGTGGCATCGTGCATGGCGTGCACCCCTTGCGCCGCAGCGATGCGACCCTCCGGCAGCACGCTGACCTGATCGGCCAGTTCCTGTGCCTGTGCGAAGTCCTGGGGACTCAGAGCCTGCTGCAGCGCCTCCGCACGGTCCCGTGCCAGGATGGCGGTGCCCTCGATGCCTGCGGTCTTGGTCATCACCAGCGCATCCCCCGTCTGGGCGCCGCCGGTGCGTACCAAGCGCTCTACCGGCACGCGACCCACCACGGTGGTGGACACTACGGTGCGGGTCACGGCATCGGTAATCTCCGTGTGTCCGCCGATGACCTGGAGGCCCTGGGCCGCAGCCTCTTGGGCTGCATCCCGGACGATCTCCTCAATGTCCTCGGCAGTGGCCGTCGGGGGGGCCAGCACCGTCATTAGCACCCCGATGGGCTCCGCTCCCGCCGACGCCACATCGTTGAGGGAGACTTGTACAGCCAGCCGTCCCACATGGGATGCGGCGGCAGTAATGGGATCCGTGGACAGTACGCAGGCCTCCCGGCCGAAGCGCACCGCCGCGCAATCCTCGCCCACATCGGCCCCCATCAGCACATCGGCCCGCCCGCCGCCCAGGTGGGACAGGATGATGCGCCGCAACTCCTCATTGGTCAACTTGCCTGGTTGCATAGATTCCTTTCACTGACCGATCATGGCCAGAAACGCCGCTTCATCCACAATCCGTACGCCCAGGGTTTGGGCTTTGGCCAGCTTGCTGCCTGCCGCCTCTCCGGCCAACACCAGGGAGGTCTTGGCGGACACACTGCCCGAGGATTTGCCGCCGTGGGCCTCGATGAGGCTTTCGGCCTGGGTCCGGGACAGGGTGGGCAGCGTGCCGGTAAGTACCACCGTCATGCCGGACAACGCACCCCGGGTGGGCTCGGTAGCCAGTGCTTGCGGGGCGACACCCGCATTCAACAGGGCGTGCACCAGTGCCAAATTCTCCGGTTGGGCGAAGAAGTCAACGATACTGGCTGCCACGATGGGGCCAATGGCCTCCATGCGCTGCAGGGATACTTGGTCGGCGGCCATCAGGGCATCCAGTGTCCCAAAGCTCCGGGCCAGATCCCTGGCGGTCTTGCGTCCCACATTGGGGATGCCCAAGGCGAACAAAAATGCGTCCAGCATGCAGGATCGGCTCTTGTCCAACTCCTGCCGCAGCTTTTCCACTTTTTTGGCCCCAAAGCCGCGCAACGCCGTCATAGCTGCCGGATCCAAGGCGTACAGCCCCGCCGGATCCCGCAGACCCAGCGAATCATAAAACAATTCGGCGGTTTTTTCGCTAAATGTCTCAATGTCCATAGCATCCCGGCAAGCATAGTGGGCCAGCCGGGCAACGGTCTGCGGTCGGCAGGTATCGCGGTTGACGCAGTACAGGTGTGCCCCCCGGATCACCAGGTTTGCCCCGCAAGCCGGACACTGGGCGGGGGGATGGATGGGTGCCCCCTGCTCCTCCTCGTCCACACAGCCTAAAATCTCCGGAATGACGTCGTTGGAGCGGCGCACCCACACCCTGGTTCCGATAGACACCCGCTTGCGTTGGATATCGCCCCAGTTATTGAGGGTGGCCCGCTGCACCTTGACCCCGGCCAGTTCCACCGGCTCCAAATGGGCCAAGGGGGTCAGCTTGCCGGTGCGTCCAAGTTCCCAGGTCACATCCAACAGGCGCGTGGTGGTCTCCTCGGCCTCGAACTTATACGCCACGGCCCACCGGGGAAACTTGTCGGTATAGCCCAGGGCGGTTCGGGTGGCCTCGTCGCAGATTTTGACCACGGCTCCGTCGATCAAAAAGTCCAGTCCCGGGCGAGCCGCTTCGATAGCGGTCACCAAGGCTTCCGCCTGGGCTATGTCCTGGGCCACTTCAAAGTAGGGACTCGTCGGAATGCCGTTTTCCCGCAGGAATGCCATCATCTCCCGGTGATCCGCAAAGGCGCGGCCCTCTATGTAGCCCACCTGATAGAAGAATGCGTCCAGCTTACGGGACGCCGTCACTTGGGGATCCAGGTTGCGCAATGCCCCAGCAGCGGCGTTGCGTGCGTTCTTCAGCGGCTCTGTTGCGGTGCGGTTGTAGGCATCCAGGGCCGACAGGCGCATGATGCCTTCTCCGCGCACCTCCATGCGCCCGGGAAAGGGGATGCGGGGCGGAATCCCCGCAATGGTGCGAACCTGCTCCAAAATGGCCTCTCCCACCTCGCCGTTGCCCCGGGTGGCGGCCTGGATCAGCACACCGCCGTCATAGGTCAGGTTCAGGGTTAGGCCGTCGAACTTATATTCCACTGCATAACAAAGCGGAGGCAACACCTCGCCTTTTGCCACGGCGGTCTCCCGGCTCTTTTCGCATCGGGCGGCCCACTCCCGCAGTTCGCTGGGCTGCTGTGCTTTGCCCAGGCTCCAAAGGGGGGCCAAATGCCGGTGCTTAGCAAAAGTCGCCAGGGCCGCTCCTCCCACCCGCCGGGTCGGCGAGTCGGGCAGGCGCAAACCGGTCTCGGCCTCCATGCGCACCAGGGTGTCGTACAGCGCGTCGTACTCCTTGTCGGAGATTTTCGGCGCGTCCAAGTCGTAATAGGCATGACCCAAGGCATTCAGGCGCTCCACCAGCGCCTCCATGGCCTCGCGGCCCTCCGGCGTCGTTTGCTCTGGCACGGGTGTCACTTCCCAACTTTCACGATGGGGGCGATGGACACGGAGAACTCCTTGACCCCATAGGCGGCAAATTCAATGGCGATACGGGCCTCCGCGCCCTTGCCCGTCAGCGCAATGACGTTGCCCTCGCCAAATTTTTTGTGCAATACCCGGTCCCCTACTTGGAACACCGAGGGAACGGCCTGGGCCGCCGCGATGGAAGGCACCACCACGGCATCCCCCATACCCTTTTGAACCCCGGGGATACGCAAGGAGCCGGCACGCCCACCGCCAAAGTCCTTCATGGGTTGGCGGGTAGCGTGGGTGTTCTGGGGCTCTCGGGGGCGTTCCGGGGCCGGGAAGGCCGCCTCGCGCCGGGCGACGCCGCTCTCGTCCAATAGCCGGTGGGGAATCTCGCGCAGGAAGGGCGAAGGTGCGTTATGCAGCATTTGGTTAAACAACATGCGCTGGGAGGCGTGGGACAGGTGCAGCATGTCCCGGGCCCGGGTGATGCCCACGTAGCAAAGGCGACGTTCCTCCTCCATGCGGGCCGGATCGTTCAGAGAGCGTCCGCTGGGGAAGATGCCTTCCTCCATGCCGGTCAGGAACACCACCGGGAACTCCAACCCCTTGGCGCTATGCAGCGTCATCATGGTGACAGCCAGGCTTTCGCCCTGCATGCCGTCCAAGTCAGTAACCAGGGCCACATTTTCCAGGAAGCCTTCCAATGTGGCTTCCTCCGCCATCTTCTCAAACTCTTGTACGGCACCCACAAACTCCCGGATGTTCTCCAACCGGGTCTGTGCTTCCTCAGAGTGATCCTTTTCGTACTGGGCAGCCAGGCCGGTTTCCTCGATCAACTGGCTCACAAACTCTCCCAGGCCCATGGTGTAGCGTAGGGTGGTCAGCCTGGTGAGCAACTGGGCAAAGTCCCCCACACACTTGCGAGCGCGGGATGCCAGGGCCTCGGTGGGTTCCAGCATGGCGGCAAATAGAGAGTACCCCTCCTGCTCCGCGTGGCGCACCAGTTCCGCAATGGTGGCATCGCCGATGGAGCGCTTGGGCTGGTTGATGATGCGCCGCAAGGACACCTCGTCGGCAGGGTTGACGATGACCCGCAGATATGCCACGATATCGCGGACCTCTTTGCGGTCATAGAAACGCATGCCTCCGAACACCCGATACGGGATGCCCGCGCGGACCATCATTTCTTCTAACACGCGGGACTGGGCGTTCATGCGGTAAAGCACCGCCATGTCCTGGTACCGCAAGCCGGTCTGCAAGAGTTGCTGCATGCGGTCACAGATCCAGGCAGCCTCTTCCCGCTCGTCCCCGGCCTTGAACAGGCGGATGCTGTGGCCGCCCTCCCGATCGGTCCACAGGGCCTTTTCCTTGCGGCCTTCGTTGTGGGCGATGACGTTGTTGGCGGCATCCAGTATGTTGGCACTGGAGCGGTAGTTTTGCTCCAGTTTGATGACGGTACAATCCGCAAAATCCTTTTCAAAGTCCAGGATGTTGCGCAGGTCTGCGCCGCGCCAGCCGTAAATAGACTGGTCGTCGTCCCCCACTACGCACAGGTTTTGATGCTTGCCCGCCAGCAGCTTGATCATCATGTACTGGGCGTAGTTGGTGTCCTGATACTCATCCACATGAATATAATGGAAACGATTTTGATAGTATTCCAGTACAGGCGGATGCTGGGCAAACAGCTCCAATGTCTTGACCAGCAAGTCATCAAAATCCAAGGCGTTGGCAGCCTTGAGTCGCTCTTCGTACGCCCGAAAGATGTCATGGATCATCTGCATGCGAAAATCCCGGGCCGACGAGGCGAACCACTCGTCCGGGTTCTGCAGCTTGTTCTTCGCATCGGAAATTTTGGCCTTGATTTCCCGGGGTGGCAGCAATTTGTCGTCAATATCCCGCTTTTTAAGCAGTTCCTTGATGACCGTCATCTGGTCGTCGTCGTCATAGATGGTAAAGGCGCGGGTGTAGCCGATTTTTTCGATATCCCGGCGAAGCATCCGCGCGCAGGACGCGTGGAAGGTACTGACCCAGGCTTCTTCCGCCGCGCCTGGGGACAGTGCGTCGATGCGCTCGCGCATTTCCCGGGCGGCCTTGTTCGTAAAGGTAATGGCCAGGATCTGCCAAGCAGGCACACCTTTGGACAGCAGGTTGGCGATGCGATACGTCAGGGCACGGGTCTTGCCCGATCCGGCACCGGCCAGGATCAGCACCGCGCCTTCGGTGGTTTCCGCCGCCAATCGCTGCTGGGGGTTGAGCATACTCAGATCCATCACTGGTCCCCTCCCTTCACGCGATCCAGTAC
>JAVBUS010000116.1:0-3430 GCA_031555125.1 Eubacteriales bacterium
GCAGCAAGGCCTCCATGCATGAGTTGGCGGCCATGTATGGCAGACCGGACGCGGCGGAGACCGAAGGCAGGAGCCGCAAGTCAGCCCGTGGTCGCGAGGCGGCCCCGGATACCGACATCGACGCCTATGAGGGTGACACCACCAGCGCATATCTGGCAAGGATGCGCGGGGATCCCGCAAAGCCATCCCGCAGGGGCAGCGACGCATCGGCACAGGAGAGCCAGTACCGCTTGACCCGCAAGCCCTCTCCTGCCACACAGGCCAATCCCCTCGCCGGGGAGACCGGCAGCGTGACCAGCACCCGCAAGCGCCGCACCCGTAGCGCGGACGTTTGATACGACTCCTCCTATGATTGGACGCGTATCACGCGGATCTTTTGCCGACTGTCGTTGTCGCGGCCCAGTGAGCGTAGCTGCCGGCTGTGCCTTCTTCGGGCTCCTAACCAGACGACAAAATCATGGCGATTCATTGCGCGAGATCAAACCAGGACTGGTATAGCCCATCCGCATCAAGCCCGGGTACTTCTGTATGCAGAGTGCCCGGGCTTTCTTTTTGGGGATGCCATTCTGCACTTGATGGGACGGGCGGTTTGGTATAGAATATATGGTATAAGGGGGCATATACGTATGTTTGCAGGTTTTTCGCCGGAGATGCTGGAGTTCTTTTTGGCACTTCGTTTTAACAACAACAATGAGTACTTTCAGGAAAACCGTGCCCGTTATGAGCAGGCTGTCCAACAGCCTCTGCGAGCCTTTGCAGAGGCGCTGGCGCCGACATTGTCTGCCATCGACGGGCAGTTTGATGTGCGTCCTATCCGCGTAGTGTCCCGGATTCGCAGGGATACGCGGTTTTCCCATAATAAAGATCCTTTTCGGGATCACATGTGGTTGAGTTGGCGGTATGCCGGGGAGACCATAGAGCAAGCCATGAGCTTCTATTGGGAAATCACGCCGGAGACGGTGCGCTGGGGTCTGGGTATGTACGGTGAGGACAAGCGTATGATGGACATGGTCCGTCGCCGCATAGTGGCCAAGCCCAAGGAACTGCTGGCGATACGAAAGGACGCCGCCCTTGGGCAGCGCTTTGCCCTGTGCGGCAACGATTATAAGCGCATCGAAGTGCCCGGCGAAGTGCCCGACGACCTGCGGCCGCTCTACATCAAAAAAGGATTCTACCTGCAAAGCGTTTCCCAGGCAGATGATTTTCCCGCCCTATATTCCGGCGAGATCCTCAGCAGGGTACAGGCCGACTTTCAGCGGCTGGTTCCACTATACAACTGGCTGCGTGGTCGCAGGCAGGAGATGTGGGATGCAAAAGCGGAACAGGAAGCCCTGAGGCAGGGAATGCAAGCGCCACAGTAAAGGAGAGAATGCGATGGATTTCCTGTCGTTGGCCAGCGGATCCGATGTCCGCGGCATCGCGGTGGCCCAACCGGAGCAACCCGCCACATTGACGGAGGAGGTGGCCCGGCGCGTGGGCGCCGCCTACATAGACTGGCTGGCCAAGACGCTGAACCTGCCTGTACGGGGGCTGGCGGTGGCCATCGGACGGGATTCCCGGATCAGCGGCCCTGCATTGCTGGCTGCTGCCGCCCAGGGAATGGCCGATGCCGGGGCACGGGTACTGGACTGCGGTTTATGCACCACCCCGGCCATGTTCATGACCACCGTGATGGCCCGAACCGCGTGCCAAGGCGCGGTCATGGTGACGGCCAGTCATCACCCCTGGACCCGTAACGGCCTTAAGTTCTTTACGGCCCAGGGGGGATTGAGCAGTGGCGATATCCGCTGGATCCTGACCCGGGCCGCCCAGGGAAGCTGGCCCCGGGGCACCGGTGATGCCTCGGAGCAGGTGCCCTTTTTGCGCGACTATGCGGCCCATTTGGCGCAGTTGGTGCGCAGGGGACTCAACACCCAAGCCGAGCGCCCGTTGGCAGGTCTCCACGTGGTAGTGGATGCGGGCAACGGGGCCGGGGGTTTTTATGCGGAGTTGCTGACTTCCTTGGGGGCGGATACCGTCGGAAGCCAGTACCTGGAGCCGGACGGGCGATTTCCGAACCATGTCCCCAATCCGGAGGACGACGTTGCCATGGCTTCGATCTGCGATGCGGTGCGCCGCAGTGGGGCCGACGTGGGTGTGATCTTCGACGCCGACTGTGACAGGGCAGCCATCGTGGACGCGGGGGGGATTCCTATCCACCGCAACCGCTTGATTGCCCTCACTGCCGCTATGTTGCTGCAGGAGAAACCCGGCGGCACGGTGGTCACCGATTCTGTGACGTCCACAGGTCTGTCCGCCTTCATTGCTGCCCGGGGCGGGAAGCACCTGCGCTATCGGCGGGGATACCGCAACGTCATCGAAGAAGCGCTGCGCTTAAACGCGGCAGGGGAGCATTGTCCCCTGGCCATGGAGACCAGCGGACACGCCGCCCTGCAGGAAAACTACTTCCTGGATGACGGCATGTACCTGGTTACCCGGCTCATCGTGGTGGCTATGCAGTGCCGTGAACGGGGTCAGCATCTGTCGGACTGGATCGCCGACCTGGCCGAGGCGGTGGAGTCCCAGGAGGTGCGCTTGCCCATCACGGCCCCGGACTTTCGGGCGGCTGGTGAGGCGACCCTGGCCAGCATTACGGCGGCCGCCACCGGTTGGCAGCGCTGCCAATTGGCGAACGACAATCATGAAGGCGTGCGCCTGTACTTCGATCTGCCAGGGGGAACCCGGAACGCTTGGCTGATGCTGCGGCTGTCGGTACACGATCCGGTGTTGCCCATCAATGTGGAATCCGATGTGCACGGTGGTGCCACGGCGCTGCTGACGCTGTTACAGGACGTGCTGCATCGGTGCCCGGGCATCGATTGTGCCCCCCTGGACGCCCTGCTGGATTAGCCAAACCAGGACGCTTCGCCGTCTGTAAACAAAAGGAGGATCCCTCATGCCTACTATCGACCAGCTGTGTATCAACACCATCCGTACCTTGGCCGCGGACACCGTACAAACAGCCAACTCCGGTCACCCGGGCACGCCCATGGGGGCCGCAACCATGTCCTACGCCCTGTGGATGAAGGAGATGCGGCACAACCCCGCGGATCCCCAGTGGATGAATCGCGATCGCTTCGTGCTGTCCGCCGGGCATGCATCTTCGCTGCTATATACAGTGCTGCATCTGTTCGGCTACGGCCTGACCATCGCGGATTTGCAGCAGTTCCGGCAATGGGGCAGCAAGACCCCCGGCCATCCGGAGTACCGCCATACCGCCGGGGTGGAGGTCACCACCGGCCCCTTGGGACAGGGCATTGCCAATGCGGTGGGCTTTGCCATGGCAGAGGCGTATCTGGCGCAAAAATTCAACCGTCCGGGTTTCCCGGTGATGGATCATATGACCTATGCCCTGTGTGGAGACGGTTGCATGATGGAGGGCATCGCGTCC
>JAVBUS010000276.1:0-4243 GCA_031555125.1 Eubacteriales bacterium
CAGTTCCTCCAGCCAAGGCTTGTCGGTAAAGTTGGTGACGATGTCGAACATGGTAATACTCCTTGATGTTAAAAATTCTTTGGTTGATCCCTTGGCCGCCCCAATCATGACACCCTTGACAAATCACTCGATGGACGCACACTGCACTGTCACCGCGCCATCACATCGCACCGTGTCATAGGGCACCCGGGGGAACAACAGCGCACTATGCGCGTACATCCCCTGATCCGCGTACAGCTCCGACAGGGTGTGATCCATCACCAGGGTCATGTCCACCGGTCCCTCCGTCAGCCGCTTGCTGCGGAGGCAGGCATACTGCGGCGAAGCGAACAGCGGCTCGAAGTCCGACACACCCGACCGACTGCGATCGGTAAAAAAGTCGCCGGCCTCATCCAAGCCAAAGCGGAACACGTCCCCCATGGGGTTGGCCAGTTCCACCGCAAAAGCCCCTTGGGCCCTGATCCGCAGCGCATAGGATGAGGCGGGCAGACTTCCCGCCGCGTCCAGGGGGGCAAAGCGCAGCGCGGGCAACACGGGCTCCGCTGTCACGCGGAAGCCCTCTGTGGTCTGTGCCAGGGCAAGCTTTCGCGGCAGTGTAAAGCACCCGCGATAAGGATCCGCCGGCACCTTGCCCGCATAAAGCGGTAGAGCCGCCCAGCCCAAGAACAGGCGCTCCCCGGTACCGTTAAAGGTCACGCCCGCGTAGTTGTCCTTCCCCGCTTCCAAGCGGAGCATCTGTCCCATGTGCTCGGTCTGGCGAAAGGTGTCTCCATCATACTCACCGATGAAGTAATGGATGCGCTCGCCGCCATCCTGTGGCGGTGCGCCGATGCTGCACAACAACACCCACTTTTCGCCGCCATCCGGTGTGGGCAGCGCGAACAGATCCGGGCACTCGTACACCCCGGCCTCCCCCTTTTCCCGCTCGCCAAACTCCCCGGTTTTGCGCCATTGTTTCAGGTCTTCGGAGGCATAGAATTCCAGGCATTTCCCCGCCGCCAGAACCAGGCGCCAGCTTTGGGTGGGCGTGTGCCAAAACACTTTGGGATCGCGGAAGTCCGGGATCCCCGGGTTGGTGATGACCGGATTCCCCGGGTACACCGTAAAGTGTACCCCGTCCAGGGAGTAGGCGATCCCCTGGGTCTGTTGTGCCCCGTGTTGGGTAAACATGGCCACCATGGCGCCCGGACCAAAGCCCGCCGTATTGTCGCAGTCTATGACCGCACTGCCAGAAAACATGGTCCCCAAATCATCCGGATACAGAGCGATGCCCAATTCCCGCCAATGCAGCAGATCATCGCTGACCGCGTGAAGCCAGTGCATCGGGCCCCACACATTGTCGTCCGGATTGTGCTGAGCAAACAAGTGATAGCGCTTCCCATCGTGTACCAGGCCATTGGGGTCATTGATCCATCCCTTGCGCGGGGCAAAGTGAACGGTGGGCCTTCCTTCCCGAATCCACTGTGGCATATGTGTTCCTCTCGCTTTCTTTATAGATTCCGTTGGCGATTCGCCTCGTACAGCATCACCGTTGCGGCGCAACTCACGTTGAAAGAGGTCGCCGTCGACGCCTGACTCATGGGAATGGTGGCCATCACGTCGCAGCACTCCGTCAGATGCTGGTTGAGACCGCCGGTCTCATTTCCTACTAAAAAGAGGACCGGACCCCCCAGGGCCAGATCCTGCAGCCGGGTCTGTCGATGCGCCGTTGTGCCGATCACCATCAGACCCGGATAGGCTGTGCGCAAGCGCTCCACATACGCATCGATGTCCGCATTGTCCGACAGACGCATGAAGGGTACGTGGAAAAAGGATCCCATGGAGGAACTGATGACATCCGGCTCATAGATATCCACGGCATGGCCGGTCAGTATCAGGCCGTCCACGCCGAAGGCATCGCAAGAGCGCAGCATGGTGCCCAGATTGCCCTTGTTGGAGGGCCGGTCAAACAGTACGATCAGCGGATTGCCGGACAGGGCAAAGGGCTCGGCCTCGCTCCGCATCCGGACAACCGCCAGCAATTCCGAGGTGTCCTCTTTGCTGCTCAGTTCCGTCATCAGGGCACCGGCCAGATCATAGTTGATGTCGGTGGCCACCTGCGCCAGCAGGGTGGTCGCCCAGGAAGACAAGCGTCTTTCCCCGGCGTATAAAAAGGAGCAGATATGCCATTGATTCTCCACCGCCTGATTGATGTTGCGCACACCTTCCACCAGGAACTCGCCATGTTTGTAGCGCTTGTTCCTGTTGGTCTTGAGCACCACAAATTTCTGATACGTGGCATTGGCGGTTAAGATCTTCTGCACATGCATGGCGGCGGCCGCTCCTTTTGTCCCGAGTGCCTAGTCTCATGCATTGTATCACACAACCGTCCTTAACGCACGCGTACTTTGTACAGCAGGCCGTTGTGCTCCCTGTCCTCCTCCTGGAAGAAGGTGCCCGCGCTGACCAGGTACGCGCCATCGCCGATCCGCACAATGTGACCGCCTCCGTTGGCGGGCTCCGGTAATGGTTGCGTCCAAAGCAAGTCCCCATCCGCCGACAGAGCGGTAAGGGAAGCGGGACAATAGACTTCGTCAAAGCCGTTGCGTGTTTGGCTCCCAGTGTATGTCGTCAGCAGATAGCCGCCCCCATCCATGGCAACACCATCAAGGACATCGTCCTTTAGCACCGCCCTCCAAAGCGGCGTCTCTAGGGTGGCGGGATCGTAACATTGCACCTCTTCCGCACCGCCCTCCTCAACCCGTATCAGGATCACTCGGCCATCGCTGCCCTGGGTGGCCCGCTGATAGCCGCACCGCGCCGTCCCTTGCTCGGCACGGCTCGTCTCCATCGTACCATCCGCCGCACGAAAGCGCGCAACCCAGGCGGATGCCGCCGGCATCGGTACATGCACGTCGTCCTCATCCTCTTCGGCCCGATACAACGACCCATCCTCGACAAAGAAACGGATCCCCTCCGCCGCATCAGGCAGCAACGTCATCTCGCCCAGGAGTAACACGCTCTGCCCGTCTTGGAGTGGCAACACGCTGTACACATACCCTTCCAGGGCGTTCTCCGGCATCGCCTCGGTCTGCCACAGCAGCGCGCCGGTGTCGGCCTCCATGCAATACAGCGTGCTTTCGCTCACCGCAAAAATCCGTTCCCCCATCACGGCACCGACGAAGGCCAAATCAGCGCACCACGCGGGGCTGGGCTGCGTAATCTCACCCTGTGCATTCAGCCACGTAAGCCCCTGGCCCACCAGCACGAAGCCTTCCTGCACGGCACATAACGCACCCCGATCATCACTCGGCAGATCCCGCAGTTCTTTTTCCACGGTCAGTTTTCCGTCGGCACTACACTGGCCCCAGTAGAAGCCGCTATTGCCGTCGCTCGGCATCCAGAGCCCGAACAGCGCCGCACCACCCGTTGTCGCGGGCAATACCCTTACATCCGCCCCGTGGTCCAAAGGCAGCGCCCATTCCACAGAAAATCCATCTTCCGCCGTCACCCCCAGGGGACAAAGCAGCAGCACCAGCAGGAGCGCAATCGCCCTGTACAACATCGAAAGTCGCAGCATGGGAACCCTCCTTGTTTTTCCATATATACCATGCAACGGATCATCTCAGCCTTTTCATCCACTGGGAATCGGGGTGCGCCGGCGGCCGTCTCATCGCCTGCCGATCCTGTCCATGGGGATTTGCGGAAAACCCGGGATGGTTTTGCGAATCTCTGCCAGTGCTTCTGGGGTCAGGGTAAAGTCCCCATTGGCATAGTCCACAAAAATATCGGTACCCAGCGTCAGATTGTCGCTTCCCCGGCCGTTTTCGTGGATCATTTTGCCGATGTTCACGCACACATTGCCCACAAACAGATTGGTTTGGCTCGGTGCAATGCCGTAAAAGTAGTCATAGTATGCCGGGTTTGTGCCGTAGTCGAAAGGGTAGCCCCCCGTCGCCGCCGCATGCTTCCGCCACGCTTCATCGTATCCTTCGGGCGAAATATGGTCCCAGACCACCGCCCAGGGAGTGCCCTGATAATGGGCCTTCCACGCCGTTGAAAAGAAGTCGACTTCTTCGGTCAGCCTCTTCCATATGCCGTGCTCCGTCGGATCATCGGTGCCATAGACGTTGGCCAGCCAAGCGTCCTCCCCCAGGGGCAGTCTATCCCAGTTGAACGTCCACGACTGGAAAAACGCGGCATAAGGCGAATCTATGAAGATGTTGTGCTCCACCGTGCCGAACTGTGCGCCGTTTGCCTTGAT
>JAVBUS010000156.1:0-5609 GCA_031555125.1 Eubacteriales bacterium
CTGATTTGCGCCTGCAAAGCCTGCATTTCCAAGGTCTTGGCTTCGTTCTTTTTTTGCTCTAGCTGCCGGTTGAGGCTGCGCTGTTTGCCATAGTTCATCACGATGTTTTGCATGATGTGGGCATAGGCGTCCTCCTTGACCTCGCCCACATCGGGCAACGGCGCATCGTGCTCGATGGCGTCCAGCAGGGAGATGATCCGCTGTACGCTGCGTTGTGAAGTGCGCACATATTGCACAGAGATGCCGATGCAAACCAGCACGGAGAGGCCCAACATCAGGTACACCAGTTGGCTGAAACGATCGGACAGGGCGTACAGATCCGCGTGGGGTGTCAGCATCAGATACGTCCAGCCGTATACGTCGGAGGTGCTGCGGGTGAGCAGATAGTGTGCGCCGCCGATGGTCACATCGGCGGTCAGGCTCTGGGTTTCGTTCAGCAGCGTGTCCAAGTCCGGGGCGGCGGGCGCGAAGTGCGCATCGCTCTGCATCAGCACCTCCCGATCGCTGTTCATCACCAGCAGTTGCTGCGCGGGAGAGGATACGATGCCCGCCAACTGCTTGTCGAAGTATCGCTTGGACAGATTGAGCACCACCACACCGTCGCGGCGCCATAGCTTTTTGTATAGGGTGATAACCTGGGTGTCGCTTTCAACGGCGGGAAAACGCCGCAATGTGCGCAGATTGCTCCAAAAAAGTTGGGCATCGCCCTTGTGCAGAACATAACTGTCGTACCATGTGGTATCGTAGTATCGGTCCAGGGTGGTCAAAAAATTGGCGTCGGTAATGAAGCGGCCATAAGGGTTGTCGATATAGATGTACAACGAATGAATGTACCGCCGGGCGGCGACGGCGGGGATCAGATAGTTGATCACCAGGCGATCCAGCTCCAAGCTAAGGGTGCCCTGCTTATTGTGCAGCAGGCTGCGGTTGAGCAGGTCGATGACGCTGCTGTTCATGCCAAAGGTGATGTTGAGGGAATCCATCTCGCTGAAGATCAGCTCGATCTGATCCTGGGTCTGCTGCACCCGGGCCAGGCTATCGGCGCTGGACACTGCGGTCATGTCGCGGCGCAGGATCGCATTGACCACCAGCCCAAACAGCAAAAGCGGCAACACGAAACAGAGCAACAAGCCCCTCAGCTTTTTCCAAAAGAAAGGGATGTGCTCCGGCGGTCTGCGCCGCATGCGCCTATACCAGCTTTCGATAGTCATTGGGACTGATGCCGAAGTGCTTTTTGAATGCGCGGGAGAAGTTTTTTTCATTGCTATAGCCTACCATCTGTGCAATCTGCGCCAATCGTTTGTCCTGCTGTTTCAGGAGCGCTACCGCGTAGGTCATTTTCTTCGTTATGATGTAATCGATGAAATGCACGCCGGTTTTTTCCTTAAAATAGCGGCTTAAATATACGGGGCTAAGATTCACCTGCCCGGCGATGGTTTGGAGGCAGGCGTGCGCCGGATCATCCTTGACGCATTGCTTCACGAGGCGAATCACGCGTTCATCATGTGCACCGGAGGGCAGGGGTGCCGGCAATGGCAACGGCGTGGCTGCTTCACTGGCTGCGTCCAGGTTCGAGCGCAGCTGACGGAACACGCTGACCAGATCATCATATCGCGTGGACTTGACGATGTAATGGTGCACGCCCAGCGCCATGGCTTGCTGCGCATAGTCGAAATCGCGATGTGCGCTCAGGATCACCGAACAAATAGCGATGTTTTCTTGGTGCAGTGCATCGATGAGCGCTAGGCCGTCCATCACCGGCATACGGACATCGGTCAGCAGTACATCGGCGGGATTCTCTCGCAGCCAGCTCAGCGCTTGTTTGCCGTTTTCGAAGGTGGCAACCATTGCGAAGCCGATCTCTTGCCACGGGAAAAAGTGGCTGAGACCATGGCGAATCTGGAAATCGTCTTCCACCAGCACAAGCCGATACATAGGTGCCCTCCTTCCGGCGGTGTCGCCTCTATTTAAGCACAATCATGACGAAAAAAGAAGCACCGGTGGGTGCAAGGATAAAAAGTGATACCGATGTTGAAATATGATACCTTACAACAAACGATGATGCAATATGGATAAAATAGAAGGGTGCATTCTGGTGGAGCTGCGCTTATAATGGGCGTATAGACGCGGCAGATATGTCGCGGACCCACGGCGAGTGTGATCGAGAGAGGGGTTTGGTTGTGATGAAAAAATGGATGACACGTTTGATGGTGCTATGCTTGGCGTTGCTGGTGATGGTGATGCCGCTTTCCGCGATGGCGGAGACCACCCTGCGCTTTTCCTGGTGGGGCGGCGATGCACGCCACGAGGCGACGCTGAAGGTCATCGAGCTGTATGAGTCGCAGAACCCGGGCGTCAAGATTGAGGCCGAGTACGGCGGATTTTCCGGCTATTTGGAGAAGATGGTGACCCAGATGTCGGGCAACGCGGCGCCGGACATTATGCAGATCGACTACGCGTTCCTGGAGCCCTTCTGGGGACAGATGGATAACTTTGTGGACTTTAATCAGGATACCATCGTGGACAAGAGCGGCATCTCGGCAGATATGCTCAAGGGCGTATCGGCACCCACGGGCCAACTGATCGGCTTGCCTACCGGCCTAAACTTCTCTGTTATTTATGCCAACAAAAAGCTGGCGGATGCGGCGGGCATCGACCTGACGCAGCCGTTGACTTGGGCCCGCGCCGAGGAGATCTGTGCGCAGCTCAAAGCCTATGATCCGGAAGCTTACATGTTCTGGGGTGGCGTCAACCGTTACATTTTTGAGCCGTTCATGTTTAACCTGACGGGCAAACCCCTGGTGAGTGAGGACTATGAACTGGGCTTCGACCGCGAGGCGGCGCTGGCGGCCTTTACCCAGGTGCAAAAGTTCTATGAGATCGGCGCTTCGGTGCCCATGGAGAACATTGCCAGCGGTGCCGTGCCGTACGAGAGCACGGAATGGCTGAACGACAAGCTGCTGTTTATCCTGGATTTCTCCTCCGGTGAGGCCAGCGCCAAGGCAACAAAGGAGCCGGGCCAGGTAGTTGCCATCCCGCCGCTGGGTGACCCGGAAGCGGCAAACACCGGCATCGTGTTGCGCCCCACCAATATGCTGGCGGTCAACGCCAAGTCCGCCAATGCCGAAGAAGCGCTCAAGTTCGTGAACTTCTTCTTTAACAACGAGGAGGCCATCGATATCCTGGAGCTGGTGCGCTCCGTGCCCTCCACGGAGAAGGCGCTGACGCGCATGACCGAGCAGGGCAAGCTGCAGGCCGACACCAAGGCCGTGGCGGACTGGGCGATGGCCCACAAGGGCGGCGCCGGCCAGAACATCATTTCCACCAACGTGGCCCTGGAGACCATTGAGGGCGACGTGCTGTCGGCACTGTATTACGGCGATTTGACCGCGGAGCAGGCGGCGGACGAGTTTGTGACGCTGATGAGCGAAAAGGTGGCGGAACTGAAGGCCGCGGCTGGCAAGTAAGCAGCATAGACAAGGGGGCCGCCTCCAGGCGCCATGCAACTGGAGACGGCCTTTTTCTACAGCAAGGGGTGATGAATGTGCGTGCAAGGCGCAGCTGGATCCGGCGATATCCGGGCCTGTGGTATGTGCTCCCCTGGATCATTGGGCTGGCGATCTTTCAGCTATACCCGTTTGTATACTCGCTGGTGTTGTCCTTTACCAACAAATCCATGGCGGCGGGGGTCAAGTTCATCGGCGTGCAAAACTATGTGCAAATCTTTACGAAGGATCGCGATTTTTACCGCGTATGCGGTGTGACCATTCGGTACGTGTTGACGGCGGTTCCGGGGCGGGTGTGCTTTGCGCTGATCGTGGCGCTTCTGCTCAACGCGAATATCCGGGGGATTAACCTGTATCGTACGGTATACTACCTTCCGTCCATCTTTGGCGGGAGCGTGGCCATTTCTGTGGTGTGGCGCTTTCTGTTTCAAAAGGACGGGGTGGTCAACGGATTGATGGCGGCCATGGGTATCGCGCCCATCAGCTGGCTTAGCGACCCCAAGATGGCGCTGTGGACGCTGTCCATTATCCCCATCTGGCAATTCGGGTCCTCCATGGTACTGTTTCTGGCGGCGCTCAAGGATGTCCCCCGGGATTTGTACGAGGCGGCACGGATCGATGGCAGTAGCAGCCTGCGCACCTTTTTCCGGATCACGTTACCCTTGATCTCACCGATCATGCTGTTTAACCTGATCATGCAGGCAGTGGGATGCTTCCAGGAGTTCTCTACGGCGTTTATGATCGGTGGCCTGAACGGGGCTCCCAATAAATCGACACTGCTATACGGCATCAAGCTGTACCGGGAGGCGTTCCAAGAGTTTCGTATGGGGTATGCCAGTGCGCTGTCGTGGGTGCTGTTTAGCGCCATTCTGCTGGTGACCGGCCTCATCTTCCTGTCCTCCAAGCGATGGACCTTTTATCAGGATGGGGGGAAGTAACGTGGCAAAGAAGCATGGGTTTCGCCTGGCTGCGCTGTTGCACCATCTGTTCCTGATCGCCTTTGGGTTGGTGCTGCTGCTGCCCCTGGCGTATATGGTCTTCTCGTCCTTTAAGACCACCAATGAGATGTTTACCTCTGTCAAATTGTTGCCGGACCAGTTTTTGCTGGACGGATACGTGAACGGCTGGCGCGGCGCGGGGCAATACACCTTTGGAATGTATATCGTGAACTCCCTGCTGCTGGTGCTGCCCTGTGTGGTGGGCACCATCCTGTCCAGCCTGATCGTTGGATACGGATTCGCCCGGTTCGACTTTCCGGGTAAAAAGTTGCTTTTTACGGCCATGCTTGCCCTGATGATGCTCCCGGGGGCGGTGCTGATCATTCCGCGCTATCTGTTGTTTGCGGGCATGGGGTGGATCAACACCTACTACCCCTTTTGGGTGCCGTCGGCATTGGCGACCTCGTCCTTCTTCGTATACATGTTCGTTCAGTTCTTTCGCGGTCTCCCCAGGGACCTGGACGAGGCGGCCACCCTCGACGGTTGCGGCAGCTTTGCGGTGTTGTGGCAGGTGCTGTTGCCGCTGTGCAAACCGGCGGTGATTTCCGCGGCGATCTTCCAATTCATTTGGATGTGGAACGATTTTATGTCCCAGTACATTTACATTTCGTCCGTTGGTAAATACACGGTATCGCTGGGATTGCGCATGACCATCGACGGTGCATATCGCATCGAATGGAACAACATCCTGGCCATGTCGGTGGTGGCCATGGCCCCCTGCGCACTGGTGTTTTTATGCTTGCAAAAGTACTTTGTGGAGGGCATCGCCACGTCGGGTCTAAAAGGATAGGGACAAAAAATGCGCTCAGCAGAATCTTGTGCTGGGCGCATTTTTGTTTGCGTCAAACGATCTTTTTGGCGGCTAACTGCGCCTTGACGCACAGCTCGGCAGCTTTAAAGGCGTGGTCTTGGGTCATAGCGTTTTCGGTGCGATGCAGGCAGTCCAGTATCAATTGGCCAAAGTAGGGATAACCCACCTGGCCGGTGACCTGGAAGTGTTGCTCTCCGTCTTTGTTGACCAGGAATACGTGGTTCCCGGCATCGTCCGCATCGGCGATATTGACATATTTGCGCATCTCGATATAGCCTTCGGTGCCCAGGATCA
>JAVBUS010000063.1:0-6913 GCA_031555125.1 Eubacteriales bacterium
AGCAACTGGAGCGGGTCATGCCTCGGATCCAGCGCATGATTCATGATCAGTACGAGGTGCTGGGGGAGCGGCTGTTGCCGGAACTAACGGAATGCGGTGTGCGCATTTTGCCCATGGCAGCGCTGGATGCAACCCGGGCCGAGTGGGCGAATCTGTACTTCCTGCGGGAGGTATACCCGGCGTTGACGCCTATGGCCGTGGATGCGAGCAGACCCTTTCCGCATATTCTCAACCGCAGCCTCAACCTGGGAGTGCTGCTGCTGCAAAAGCATGGCGAGGAGCCGGATTTTGCTACGGTGCAGGTGCCGACGGGCATCCCCCGGGCCATCCGTTTGCCGGCGGAGGGGAAGGATCTGGGCCTTTGTGATTTTATTCTGTTAGAAGAACTGATCGCCCACAACATCCATCGCTTGTTCGTGGGGCGTCGGGTTATAGCCTGCAGCGCCTACCGCATCACACGTAGCGGCGACTTTCCCATCGACGAGGAGGACGCCGTAGACATCCTGGCCGAGGTGGAGAAGTCCGTCAAAAAGCGCAAATGGGGCGCGGTGATCCGCCTGGAGATTGCCCGTGACGCGGGGGAGATTCTGACGCGCACCCTGCGGCAGGCACTCAAGGCTACCCGGGAGGAAGTCTATCGCATCAATGGCCCCATCAATCTGGACTTTTTGATGCGGCAGATCTATGGATTGGCGGGGTTCGATGCCTACAAGTTCGCGCCATTTACCCCCGGGGTGCCGGCCGTGTTCGCAGACGTCACGGGTGAAGCTTTTTTTGAAGCCATCCGCAGCGGCGACGTAATGCTGCACAATCCTTACGATAGTTTTGAACCCGTGGTGCGCATGATCCAGGAGGCCGCCCGGGATCCGAGGGTGCTGGCCATCAAGCAAACGCTGTACCGTGTCAGCGGTCAGTCGCCCATCGTTCGCGCCCTGGCGGAGGCGGCGGAGGCAGGTAAGCAAGTCACGGTGCTTTTGGAGATCAAAGCCCGATTTGACGAAGAGAACAATATCCAGTGGGGTAGACGGCTGGAACGTGCCGGCTGCCACGTGGTGTACGGTCTGCGGGGTCTGAAGGTGCATAGCAAGATTACCCTGGTCGTCCGCAGAGAGGAAGAGGGAATTCGGCGGTACGTGCATCTATCTACCGGCAACTACAACGATGTCACTGCAAATATTTATACCGATATCGGCTTGTTTACTGCCCGCAGTGAGTACGGCGAGGATGCCACGGCGGTGTTCAACATGTTGACCGGGTATAGCGATGCGCCCGCGACGCACCGCCTGATCTATGCGCCCCAGCGCCTGCGGGATGCCATTGTGGAACGCATCCAGCGGGAGGGGCACCATGCCATGGCCGGAAGACCCGCGGGTATCGATGTGAAGATTAACGCTCTGGCGGATCACGACATCGCCGAGGCCCTGTGTCGTGCCAGCGCCGTCGGGGTGCCGGTGCGCATGCTGGTGCGCGGCGTGTGCTGCCTGCGGCCCGGCCTGCCGGGCTGCAGCGAGCGCATCGAGGTGCGCTCCATCGTAGGCCGTTTTCTGGAGCATAGCCGCATTTTCTGCTTCCATAACGGCGGTGCGCCGGAAGTGTTTTTATCCAGTGCCGATTGGATGACCCGCAACCTGGATCGGCGTGTGGAACTCATGTTTCCGGTAGAGGATCCGTTCCTGCGTCAGCGTGTGCTGGATATTTTTCAGCGCAGTTGGTCTGATACGCAAAAGGCGTGGCAGCTTAACAGCAAAGGTCGTTATGTCCGTGTGACGACGGAGAATGAAAAAGAGCCCCTCAACGCGCAAGAGGCTTTCGTGGACGATACCAGGGCACAGGCGGTTGCTAGCCTTCCTCCGGACGCGTGATGTTGCGCAACCAATGGCCCTTTTTCACCAGGCCAAGGCAAAAGAACACCTTGATGCTCATGAGCAGCTGTACGATGAAGAAGGCCCACACCAGGGAAATGTGTCCGGCGAAGACGAAGCGGATGATCAGTGCGGCAGGCACAGAAAACGCCCACATCCAGCCGCAATCCATCAGCAGGGTGTTTCGGGTATCTCCACCGGCCCGCAATAGGAAGAAGCAGGACATGTTGATGGCGCTGAATGGGAAGAAGAACACCTGGGCATAGATGAGCTGTTTGGTGATGGGGATCTGTTGCGGGCTCAATTTGGTAAAGATGCGACCCACCACCTGTGCACCTGCCACACAGATCAGGACGCTGGTGATGGACACCAGGACAGCAAGCATCAAAAGGCGCTTGGCATTCTGCTTCGCTAGGGCAAACTCGTTTGCGCCCAAGTGCTTACCGATCATCAGGGCCACCGCAGCGCTCATGCCCATGAGCAGTACCCAGGACAGATTGTGCAACTGATCCGCAATGGTCAGCGCTGCCAGGGAGGATTCATCCACCCGGGCATAGGTCCAAAAAAAGATCAGCAGCCCCAGCGCCCACAGGATTTCGTTCACGGTCAGGGGCAGGGCCTTGTGCACAAAGTCCCGCAGCAGCGGCCTGCCGATGTGGCGCGCTTGTCGCATGTCGACGCTGTAAGGGGTGCGGCGGCTGAGCAGGATGGCAACATAGATCAGCATCTCCAGCCCGCGGGCCAGGAGCGTGCCAAGCGCCGCGCCGCGCACGCCCATCTGGGGGAAACCCAGCTTACCAAAGATCAGGACCCAGTTGAGGAAGACGTTGCATAGGATGGCGAAGATGCTCACCGCTGTGGGCAGCATATTGACGCCCACGGCCCGCAGGGCGAACAAGCACACCGACGAAATTGCAGCGGGTAGATACGCCCATGCGGCAATGCGCAGGTAAGCCACACCCACGGAAACCGTGTACGGATCCTGCACGAACACCTTCATGATCTGTTCCGGAAAAAGTACCAACACCAACACATACACCAGCGAGAACAGCATCCCGATCAACATTTCTACGGAAAAAATGCGTTGACATGCTTCCATACGCTTGGCGCCGAAGTATTGAGAGAGCAGAATGCTGCCTGCTCCCGTAAAGCCGAAAAAGAGGGCGAAATACAGCATGGACGGTTTGTTGGCCACGTTGACAGCGCTCATGGACAGTTCATCCAGGCTGGCCACCATCAGGTTGTCAGCGAAGTTGAATAGCGCCGCGATGAGCTGCTGCAGCGTGACAGGCAGCATGACGGCCAGGGCACTGCGATAAAAAGAACGATCGCCAAAGTAGTCGGCGAGGCGGAATCCGGCCAGCGATTTCTGCATAGGTGCTCCTTTAGTAGCTTTGCAACGATGAAGTGATCAACAGTATAACAGAAAGCGAAAGGCCTGCATAGCGGGAGTGGAAAAAGGCAGCACACGCATTGACATGTACGCCCTCGCCGCATATAATAGCATCAGCTTTATAATCGGCAAGGAACGGGAGAAGTACCCTTCCGACGGTCAACAGAGAGGACGCGTTATCAGCTGTACGCGTGTCTGGGCTGGTCGAGGGGGAAATGCACCCGGGAGCCGCGCACCGAGGGCGATGCATCGCCGTAGGATGCGCCGTATGCGCTGCGTAAAGGCGATGAGCGGATGTCCGGCCATGTGTCGGACATCAAGCAGAGTGGAACCACGGGAAACCGTCTCTGAACGAGACCGGTTTCTTTTATTTTTTAAAGGGGTGGGGCGAATATGTTTCGAGCCATACGCGAGGATATACACACCGTCATGCAGCGCGACCCTGCGGCCAGGAGCGCATGGGAGGTCCTGTTGTGCTATCCCACCATCCGGGCCATGTTCTGGCATCGCATGGCCCATGGGCTGTATGCCCGGGGACATACGACGCTGGCGCGATGGCTCTCCCAGCGCTCCCGTAAGAAGACCGGTATCGAGATCCACCCCGGGGCCACCATCGGGCATGGATTCTTTATCGACCATGGGGACGGTGTGGTCATTGGGGAAACAGCCGTCATCGGCGATAACGTGACGCTGTACCAGGGGGTGACCCTTGGCGGTACCGGTAAGGACGTGGGCAAGCGCCATCCGACCATTGGGGATCATGTGACCATCGGTGCCGGAGCTAAGGTACTGGGCCCGTTTATGGTGGGTGCTCATAGCAAGGTGGGGGCGGGGGCCATCGTACTCAAGGAGGTACCCCCCCATTGCACCGTGGTGGGCAATCCCGGCCGAATCGTGCGCAAACAAGCTCAGCGCGTGGAGAACCCGGGCCAGGTGGATCTGGATCAGGTGAACCTGCCGGATCCGGTCAAGGCGCGACTGGACGAACTGACCCAGCGCATCGATCAGCTGAGCCGATGTACGCTGATACAGCAGACCCCGGAGGGCTGCGGCCAATGTCCGGATCAAAAAAAGCCCAACTGCCCCAAGCAAACGAAGGAGGATACCTCAGATGCAGATTTTTAACACACAGACACGCCGCAAGGAAGAATTCGTCCCCCTCATACCGGGCAAGGTATCGATCTACGCCTGCGGCCCAACGGTGTACAACTACTTTCACATCGGTAATGCGCGCCCCTTCATCGTTTTCGATACCTTGCGCCGCTACTTGGAGCACCGGGGTTACGCTGTTACCTTTGTGCAGAACTTTACCGACATCGACGACAAGATGATCCGCCGTGCCAACGAGGAAGGTATCACGGTCCAGGAGCTGGGGGAGCGGTTTATCGCCGAGTATTACAAGGATGCCGACAACCTGGGCATCACACGCGCCACCGTAGCACCAAAGGCTACGGAGCATATGCAAGAGATCATCGACATTGTGCGTACCTTGGAACAGAAGGGGCTGGCCTATGCGGTGGAGGGTGACGTGTACTTCGATGCCCACGCATTCCCGGGTTATGGTAAGCTCTGCGGGCAAAACTTGGAGGATCTGGAGGCCGGGGCCCGAGTGGACATTGGCGAGCGCAAGCGGCATCCGGCGGACTTTGCCCTGTGGAAGGCGCAAAAGCCCGGTGAACCTGCCTGGGAAAGCCCTTGGGGCCTGGGCAGGCCGGGTTGGCACATCGAGTGCTCCGCGATGTCTATGAAATATCTGGGCGAGACCATCGATATTCATTGCGGTGGCCAAGACCTGACCTTTCCCCATCATGAAAACGAGATTGCCCAATCCGAAGGGGCCACCGGCAAGCCCTTTGTGCGCTACTGGATGCACAATGGATTCATCAACGTGGACAACCAAAAAATGTCCAAATCCCTGGGCAACTTCTTTACGGTGCGCGACATCGCCCAGGAGTTTGACCTGGAGGCGGTACGCCTGTTCATGCTGTCTTCCCACTATCGCAGTCCCATCAACTTCAGCCGGGAGTTGGTGGAACAGGCCCACAGCGCCTTGACCCGCTTGTACACCGCCCGGGATCAGTACGCCTTCCTGCGCCGCACGGCAGAAGAACGCCCGCTCACAGAGCAGGAGCTGTCTTTTGCGGCGCGGATCCAGGAGAGCAAGCGGGCCTTTGACGCCGCCATGGACGACGACCTCAACACCGCCGATGCCCTGGGCAAGCTCTTTGACTTAATTCGTGACGCCAATGCCACCTTAAATGCCCAGAGCGCCGCGGAAGCAGTGGATGTTGCCTCGACAGCACTCCAGGAGTTGGCCGATGTGCTGGGGATTCTATCCCGTAAAGAAGAGGCCGTGGAAGCCCAGGCCCAACAGATGGCCGATGCCCGTGCCGCCGCCCGTGCCGCAAAGGACTGGAAGGAGTCCGACCGCCTGCGGGATGCACTGAAGGAGATGGGGTATGCTGTGGAGGATACCGCACAGGGACAGAAGGTGCGAAAGCTGATGTAGCGCAAGAACCCATTGCTTTCCAGGTCTGGGAATGCCTTGAAATATGACGAAGTGCATTGAAAACGTAATAATTTCGTAATACAATAAGGCCATCCCGTGGGAACAATTCGCCAGACATGGAAAGGAACAATGCCATGCATACACCGCAAACGCACAAAAGATATGGCATGGGTATCGTCGTGCTACTTTGTATCATTTCACTTTGGGCTCCCTGCGTCGTGCGGGGCGAGGATTTAACCAAGGACACCGCTTACTTGCAGGCCACCAACGTCATCCTGCGCAAACAGGCCACCTCCAAGAGCGATCCCATCACCCAGCTAGACCGATGCGATCAAGTGAAGGTGCTGGATTTTTGTGGCGAATGGGTATATATCGCCTACGGCAAACACAAGGGCTATGTGCTGGGGGAATACCTGTCCTGGGAGGATCCCCGGACCGCAACCAAGCGCAAGGACAAGCCCAAGAACAAGCCCATGGAGGATCCGGAACCGGCCCAGACAGCTGCGTCCCGGGCACCGGGCAGCGCCCTACGGTTGGAGGATTGCAGTGACGAGGTCAAGGAACTGCAAACCCTGCTCCGGCGAGCTGGGTACAGCGTGGGCATAGCTGGGGAGTTTGGCAAGGCCACCGAGGACGCGGTGCGAAGCTATCAAAAAAAAGTCGGCCTCAAGGCCGACGGGATGGCGGGCAAGCAAACGCTGGCGCTGCTAAAAGGGGAAACGCCGGAAAGCGTGACGAGCGCAGGCCAGGTGGAGCGCTTGGACTGGTGGAGCGAGGGTCGCCAGGCGTTCCCGGTGGGCACGAAGGCCACCGTTGTGGATGCGCGCACAGGCTTCCGCTTCACCGTCAAGCGGTGGGGAGGCGTCAACCATGCCGACGTGGAGCCATGAACCGCCGGGGATACCGCAGTCATGAAAAAGGCCTATGGCGGTGCATGGAGTTGGAACCGCAGGCCCATCTGGCTGCTGGTGGGGGGGCGTGTCCTTGCGGCCTCCATGAACGGAATGCCCCACATGGGGTTCTCCAATCGCGAGAATAATTTCGACGGCCACTTTTGCATCCACATGCGCAACAGCCGGACGCACGGAAGCAACCGCGTAGACGAGGCACACCAAGCCGCAGTGCAAGAGGCCTATGACAAGCGCGACG
>JAVBUS010000020.1:0-3441 GCA_031555125.1 Eubacteriales bacterium
AGCTACTGCTGGATATGCATGGGCAGCACGAGCATCAATCCCTGTTGGACACGAAAAAACATCTGGCTTTTCTGGACAGCTATGGCGGGGAGCCCCACGGGTCACTGCTATCGGAGGTTCGTATAGCCTATCATGCCTGGCATACCGTGTCCAAGGAATTGGCCCAACTGCGAGAGCGTTTATCACAACGAAGCAGCCGATTGAGCCTGCTGGAGTTTCAACTTTCTGAACTGGACGCCGCCAAGCTGCGGGCCGGCGAGGATGACGAGCTGGAGCGCCAGCGCGTGTTCTATCGCAACGCGGCGAAGATCACCGAAGGACTAGAGGGGGCCTACATTGCGCTGTACGCAGGGGAGGCGGGGCAGGATTCCTCCCTGGATGCCCTGCGCAAGACCGTGGACGCGCTTCAACCGCTGGCGAAGCTGGATATACAGTTCGAACAATTGCATGGGCGCATGGAGGAACTGTATTATCAGCTTGAAGATGCGTCCGGTGAGTTGCGAGGGTTGCGGGATGGGCTGGAGTATGATGCGGATCAAGCGGAGTATGTGGAGACGCGCCTTGATGCCATTCAGCGGCTGCGGCGCAAGTACGGCGCCACAGTGGCCGAGATGCTGGATACCCGCCAGCGCTTGGCCAAGGAGCTAGAGGAATTGACCGACGCGGAGGAGACTGAATCCGCTCTGGTGCGCAAGTGTGCCAAGGCCGAAGCGGAGCTCTATGATAAAGCGACTGCGCTGCACAAGGCCAGGGAAGCATTGGCTGTCCAGTTTGAAAACAGAATGCGGGCGCAGCTCATGGATCTTGGGATGCAGCACGCTGTGGTTAAGGTGCAGTTTTCGCCATTTCCTGCGGCAAGCGAAGCCGCTGTTACCTTCCACGAGCATGGCATGGACGAGATCGAGTTCCTCCTCGCCCCCAACTTGGGCGAGCCGGAACGTCCCTTGGCCCGCATTGCCTCGGGCGGCGAGCTATCCCGGATCATGTTGGCCATAAAGAGCATATCAGCGGAGAAGACCGGTGTGCCCAGTATGGTATTTGATGAGATCGATACAGGCATCAGCGGTCGGATGGCCCAGGTTGTTGCGGAGAAGATGGCGACGCTGTCCGATCAGCATCAAGTCATCTGTGTCACCCATCTGCCACAGATCGCCGCGATGTCCGACGCGCAGTTTCTGGTGCAAAAGAACGAGCGGGATGGCAAGACCCGCACCCAGGTTTTGGCCTTGGATGACGCCGGACGATGTGCCGAGCTTGCAAGAATCATTGGTGGGGCGGATAGTAACAGTCAAAGCAGCATGCAGCACGCACAGACGCTGCTGAACGAAGCAGCGCAAAGAAAACAAGAAATTAGGCGAGGATAACAAATGTGGACGCAACCCCGTCCGATCGGGATGCGTCCTTTTGTATGTCGGAAGGCGGGACATTTTTTCACCGCTTTTGGCGACTTTGGTTCAAATCCTGCAGAAAAGGTGCTATAATCATTCGGATGCTTGATTCGTCCGCAGGTGCGGAAAGGAAATGGAGGAGATTGTCCGTGTCGGGTACTCGCATGTTTCCAGGGGGAATCCACCCCAAGGAAATCGGCAATGGCAAGGGTGCGACGCAAAATATCCCGATCCGGAGGGCGAAGCCGCCGGTTCGCGTGGTCATCCCTTTGCAGCAGCACATCGGTGCCCCTTGTACCAGCACAGTGGAGGCTGGTGATATCGTACATATGGGTCAGGTGATCGGCGTGTCGGAGAGTTTCATCAGTGCGCCGATCCATGCTTCGGTATCTGGAAAGGTGGTCAAGCTGGACCGCTGTGTGTTACCCAACGGTCTCAACGTGCCCGCCGTGGTGATTGATAACGATTTTGAGGATCGCCGCTGGCCCGGCGCACACGAGAAAGGGTCGCAGCCCAAGGAGTTGACCGTCGAGGCCATGGTCAAAATCGTGCGCGATTGCGGCATTGTAGGCCTAGGTGGCGCGGCCTTTCCGACATCGGTCAAGCTCGTGCCGCCGAAGGATTCACCGGTGGACACCGTGCTATTGAACGCGGCGGAGTGTGAGCCATATCTTACCTGCGATGATCGATTGATGCAGGAGGAGCCCGAGGCGATTTTGGACGGTCTATCGATCGTCAAAACCATCCTTGGGGCCGGGCAAGCCATCGTCGGCATCGAGAGCAACAAGCCCGCCGCATATGCAGCCATGAAGGCCAAGGCCACCGCCGATGTGCGGCTGGTTGAGCTGCCGGTGCAATATCCCCAGGGGGGAGAAAAGCAACTGATCTATGCGCTGACCAAGCGCACGGTGCCTTTGGGCAAGTTGCCTGCATCGGTAGGGGTGGTGGTCATTAATGTGGCTACCGCTTGGGCTATTCACCGCGCCGTGCGGGAGGGACTCCCCCTCATTGAACGGGTGGTGACGGTGACGGGACGCGTGGGTCAGCCCGCGAATCTGTTGGTGCGCGTGGGCACCACGGTGGCGGACTTGATCGATGAGTGCGGCGGCCTAACCGATGGCGTGGAAGAAGTGGTGTTGGGTGGACCCATGATGGGCGCGGCGCTGTCGCGTCTGGATGTGCCGGTATCCAAGGCCACCAGCGGTATTCTCGCCCTGGGCAAGGAGGCCGTTCCTCCGCCGGAGTTGGCCTGCATGCACTGCGGCCGCTGCAACCGGGTTTGCCCCATGTGCCTGATGCCCAATGTCATCGATGCCGCTGCGCGCAAATCCCAGTGGGATGTGGCGGAAGACTATAATGCGCTGGCTTGTCTGGAGTGTGGTGCCTGTACATTCACTTGCCCCAGCAAGCGGCAACTCACCCAGAGCTGCCGTACCGCCAAAGCCGGTGTACAAGCCAAACGAGCAAGAGCTCAACAAGCGAAAGGGGTGTGACGAGCATGCAAAGAAGATACGCGGTTGCGTCCTCTCCACACTTGCGGGACGATACAACCACCAGTCGTGTGATGCAGGATGTCTGCATTGCGCTGGCCCCGGCGGGCTTGGCCAGCATCTGGTTCTTTGGCCTGCGGGCAGGGGTACTGATCCTGGTATCGGTGCTCAGTGCCGTATGCGCCGAGTGGCTGTACCAAAGGTTTGCTAAGAAGCAGAGCACCATCGGAGATTGGAGCGCAGTGGTGACCGGCCTTTTGCTGGCATATAATCTACCTGCCTCGGCCCCGCCCTGGCTGGCCATCGTGGGCTCCGTCATCGCCATCGTGCTGGTGAAACAATTCTTTGGTGGACTGGGGCAAAACTTTATGAACCCCGCATTGGCTGCCCGCGCCATTCTGATGGCATCCTGGGCAGGGTTGATGGCCGCTTGGGTTATGCCCCAGGCAGGACAGTGGATGGCGGGCTGGAGTACCGGCGCGGTAGACGTGGTGTCCAAAGCCACGCCTTTAGCGATTTCGAAGGGTGCAACGGAAACTTATAGCCTATGGAACCTGTTCATC
>JAVBUS010000194.1:0-12719 GCA_031555125.1 Eubacteriales bacterium
CTGACAATACGAGCGGGCGAAATCCACGCCATGCTGGGCGAAAACGGTGCGGGCAAGTCCACGCTGATGAACATCCTGTTCGGCATGCCCGTCATTCATGAGAGTAACGGATTTGACGGGCAAGTGCTGATCGAGGGGCAGCCGGTGAATATCCTGACGCCGCAGCATGCCATGAGTTTGGGCATCGGTATGGTACACCAGGAGTTTATGCTGATCCCCGGCTTTACCGTGACCGAGAATATCAAGCTAAACCGAGAGATTGCCACCCCCACCCTGGCCAGCCGGATCCTGGGCAAGAGCTTGGAGCGGCTGGAGAGCCGCGTCATGCAGGCCGATGCCCGGACGGCCTTGGATCGGGTGGGCATGAGCATCGACGCCGACGCCTTGGTGGCCGGTCTGCCTGTTGGATACATGCAGTTTATCGAAATCGCCCGGGAGATCGACAAAAAGGGCATTAAGTTGCTGGTGTTTGATGAGCCCACCGCTGTGCTGACCGAGAGCGAGGCGGAGCAACTGATCTCCGTCATGCGCAGCATTGCCGCCGAAGGCATCGCCATCATTTTCATCACCCATCGCCTGGACGAGGTCATGGCGGCCACGGATCGCACCACCATCCTGCGGGACGGCCATTTGGTAACCACCATGGATACCAAGGACACCAGTGTGACGGAGCTGGCCGACCTGATGATTGGCCGCGCCGGTGAAAACATGGTCGCCAGCCCGCGGACAACGCCCCTCGCGCCCTTCAACGCCGCGCTGACGCTGCACAATTTTGAGGTGGCCATGCCCGGCGAGTCCGCCCGTGGCGTGGAGCTTACCGTAAACCAGGGCGAGATCCTGGGCATCGGCGGCCTGGCCGGTCAAGGTAAAATCGGCATCCCCAACGGCGTGATGGGCGTATACCCCGCATGGGGCTCCGCCACGCTTTTGGGCGAGCCACTTCCACTCAACGACGCCAAGGGTGCGCTCCATCGCGGGTTGGCCATGGTGAGCGAGGATCGGCGGGGCATCGGGCTGTTGCTGGATCAGAGCATTGAGGATAATATCGCCTTCAGCGCAATGCAAGTCAATCATCGGTTCCTAAAAACCTTCCTGCCCAAATTGCAAAAACCCCTGTTGTCCCGCATGCCGTGGCTTGCCCTATGTGCGCTCTGTGTGATCTTGCTGCTGACCGGGCTACTGGGCATTGCCCAATATCCCATGGTCTATGACCGGTCGGTGGCCGTACGTGCGTATCAGCATGCACAAAAGGTCGCGGAACAGCGATTAGGCGCTAACATTGCAGGCCTTACGGAAGAAGTCCCCAGTGAAGAAAGTGCCACCGGCGAAGAGACCGCCGTACAGCCTGCTGTCCCCGCCCCCGCGGCCACTGCGCCGCCGAGGGATGTCGAACCCTTGTCTGAACGCGCATCCGACACCCTCACATCTGCGGAAGGCCGTGCGGTTTTTCTTGCCTCCGCCGCGCCATTCTTCTGTATAAGCGGCCTGTTGCTGGCGGCCCTATTATTCGTGTACTGGGCCATGCAGCACCATGCCATGACCCAATTTGATGCCCGTAGCATCCGGGACTATGTCCAGGAGATGATTCAAAAGCTGGACATTCGCTGCACCGACAGCAAGCAGATCGTCGGAACCTTGTCCGGCGGCAACCAGCAAAAGGTGTGCATCGCCCGTGCATTGGCACTGAATCCGAAGTTCCTCTTCATCTCCGAGCCCACGCGCGGCATCGATATCGGGGCAAAACGCCTGGTGCTGGAAACCCTGCTGAAACTCAATCGCGAGCAGGGCCTTACCATCGTGATGACCAGCTCCGAACTGGCGGAACTTCGCTCCATCTGCGACCGAATCGCCATTGTGGCCGAGGGAAAGGTCATCGACATCTTCCCGCCCGATGCTGCCAATGCGGAGATCGGTTTGGCCATGAGCGGTATCAGTGCGGTAGGAGGTGCGCAAGCATGACCACAAAGACATTGGCAACCCCCACCGGATCTGGTCGCATCCTGAAATGGATGCGCAAAAAGACCGGCATTTTGATCATCTTTGGCTTTTTCATTGGCCTTTGCGTGCTGGCACAGCTGGGCGGCATTCCCGTCACCACCATGCTGGGCAACATCCTCACCCGCACCGCCATGAACGGTGTGCTTGTGCTGGCCGTCTTGCCCGGTATCCAGTCCGGCATTCGCCTCAACTTTGGCCTTACGATCGGCATCGTGGCCGGGTTGTTAGCCATCCTTTTGTGCATTGAGTTTGGCCTGGTCGGCTGGGCCGCGTTCGCCTTCACCCTGATCGTCGCTTGCGTCATCGCCGTCCCATTTGGGCTTTTGTACGGCATGCTGCTCAACCGGGTCAAGGGCAACGAGATGACGGTGTCCACCTATGTGGGCTTTTCCTTCATTGCGCTGATGTGCATCGGTTGGACGCTGTTCCCCTTCCATAACAACGCACTGAAGTTTGCCTTGGGCAACGGCCTACGTGTGACGCATAACATGGATACCTCCTTTGGCGGGCTGCTGGGCAACTTTGGGGCGTTCCGCATCGATCACATCTTTGGCCAAGCCATCAGCCCCATTCTGATCCCCACCGGGTCGCTGCTCTTCTTCTTGCTGTGTTGCGGCTGCCTATGGCTGTACTCCCGTTCCAAAACCGGCGTCGCCATGATCGCCGCCGGGGCCAACCCCAGGTTAGCGGAGGCTTCCGGCATCTCCGTCAACAAGATGCGGCTGATCGGCACCGTGCTTTCCACAGTCATTGCCGCCATCGGCATCGTCACCTATTCCATGAGCTACGGCTTTATGCAGTTGTATAACGCGCCGCGCCAAATGGGTTTCATCGCCGCGTCGGCCATCCTGATCGGCGGCGCCAACGTCAACAAGGCGTCGGTATCCCAGGTAATCATCGGTTGCTTTCTGTTCCAGGGCATTCTGTCCTTGGGCATCCAAACCGCCAATCACTACGTAGCGGGCGGCGGCCTGTCGGAGATCATGCGCATGCTCATCTCCAACGGCGTCATTCTGTTCGCGCTGACGAAGGCAGGAGGTGGTGCCCGTGAATAAGGTATCCAGCAAGGTTTTGAAATGGCTTAAGGCCAACATGGTCATGTGCATGTTCATCGCCCTAAGCGTGGCCTGCGTCCTGGTCTCCGGCCTTAGGATGACCGCTATCACGAACGAGTTGATGCAGCGCTTCACCCGCAACGCCTTTTTGATTCTGGCGCTGCTGCTGCCCATCGTGGCAGGCATGGGCATCAACTTCGCCATCACCATCGGCGCTATGGCAGCGCAGATCGCCATCCTGTTCGTGCTCAACTTCCGGATCCCCGGGATTTGGGGCGTGCTGGCGGCCGCAGCGCTGACCGTTCCCCTGGCGGGCTTTTTCGGCTGGCTCATCGGGCTGTTGCTCAACCGCATGAAGGGCCAGGAAATGATCGGTTCCCTGGTGCTCGGCTACTTTGCCAACGGCCTGTATCAGCTGCTGTTCTTGTTCATCTTTGGCCGAGTGATACCCATCACCAACAAGGACTTGACCATCATGGGGGGCACGGGTATTTCCAACACCATCGATTTGAGCGTATCCTATGGCATCAGGAATGCCCTTACCGACCTATGGAAGCTGCCTTTTGACCAAGCCCTCTACCTCCTCGTCGGCGTCGGCCTTGCGGTGCTCCTGGTCCTGTATCTGACGAAGCGGCGGCCTTTGCGCAACTGCATCGCCCCTGCCGTGGTGATGCTGGCCTGTTGCTTGCTATACCAAATCCCGGCGGTGAGCAGCGCCTTCATTTTCGTCAAGGTCCCCATGGTTACCCTGATGCTGATCGGTGGTCTGGCGCTGGTCAACATCATGCTGATGAGGACGCGCTTGGGTCAGCGCTTTCGGGCCGTCGGCCAAAGTCAATCCGTATCCAACGCGTCGGGCATCCATGTCAATCGCACCCGCATCACCGCCATCGTGCTCTCCACGATCTTTGCCGGGTGGGGCCAAATCATTTACCTGCAGAGTCTGGGCACGGTGACAACCTACTCCGCCCATGAACAGGTGGGCCTGTACGCCGGCGCAGCCATCCTGGGGGGGGGTGCGTCGGTAGCGCGGGCCCCCAACGGCCAAGCGCTGCTGGGTTGCCTACTCTTCCACCTGCTCTTTTCCGTCGCCCTAAAGGCCGGTGCCGCCCTCTTTGGCGACCCCGGTATCGGCGAACACTTCCGCGTATTCGTCTCCTATGGCGTCATCGCGCTGGCGCTGGTGATGCACGGCTGGGTGCGCAAGCCTAAAAAGGGCGATCGCCCCACCCCCACGGTGGCAGCCGAATAGGCCGCCCGCGGCTTACGTCATCCTAGCATCCACTCACGATGACCTGCACCATGTTACAAAACGAGAGCTGCCGACAACGGGCATCTCTCGTTTTTCGTTATGGCCATACATCCGCACACAAGCAGGCCTTAACCGCCAGCCGATGAAGCCCGCGGGCTTCCTCCGGCCGCAGATGGCCGGAAAGCAGTCTGCGCTCGCAATGGCCACAGATGGCGTATCCCTGTATGCGCAGGTTCTGACCTTGCACCGCTCCGCAGAGCAGGCAAGGACATCCGTTAAGCGCCATGGCACCGCCTCCTCATCCTTCTATGCCGAAGGATGCCCATTGCGCGCGGTTTCAATCGCTTGCACCAGATTTTCGCTGGGTTGAAAAATGGCCGCGCGCACCGCGCCTTCTTCACGATAGCTTATGCACCAGCAGGGATTGTGTCCCCGGGTGACGCACAGCGGCTTCGGGCGCTGGGCTGTGATTTGCTCCGCCGTCACCTGCGCCAGCGTGAGCATTTGCGGCACCGGAATGTGCAACTGTACCTGAGGACGGTGCCCATAGGCGCGTTCCAGCCACAGCACATCCTCCCGCAGGACGTAACGGCACGTCATGGTGCGTTCCCGCATCAGCAGGTACACCAAGGTGCCCACCCCCAAGAAAAACAGCCCGTCCAACCAGGCAAAGCCTGTCCAGGCGATGAGCAGCCGCACCAAAAACAACCACAAAAGCAGTCCCCCGGCAATGGCCAATGTCCACAAAACACCTTGGACCGGCGTAAGTGTTTTCGGTCCCCGTACTTCCTCGATCACGGTTACTCCCAATCCAACAGGCCAACGGACTCCATGTACGCCTGCTGCGCATCCATGTAGTCATCCAGCAACGAGGCCAGCTTCAGTTCCCGCTCGTCATCCCATCCCCGGGCGCGGACAATGCCGTCCAGGATGTATTCAAAGGCCTCGTCATCATCATAGTAGGCATTGCCCGCCATGCCATCGGCATCCACCGCGCCGGACTCACGCATATACGCCAGGTCCAGGTCGATGGCCTGACGGATCAGCGCGTCAAACTCTTCTGCAAAGTCCGGGTATTGTTTTTTGTCCATGCTGCCAGCGATCGCCTTGGCTGCCTGTACGGGATCATATCCTTGCATGCCGCTGCACCTCTATTCCACATCGTTAGGTTCGTCGAGCTGGGGATTTTGCTTGCGGTAGCGCTTGCGCAAGCGCGTGGCCTTCACCTGTTGGAACCAGCGCTTCCACTGTAGGCGTCCTTCCTTCCACAGGGTGACAAAGGCCGTCCGCATACTGGATTCGCCATCCTCGCGAAGCCGGGGAAACAGTGCCAGTGCAACCGCTACACGCAACACGCCGGAGACTATAAAGATGAACTGATACTTGCCCCAGCCCAGTTGCTTGGCCACCGTCCAGTTGGCGGCCAGGGGCGTAAAGCAAGTTTGGATCAGCCACCCGCCCAGGGCGTTGCTTAGCGCCACGCCGCATAGGTTAAAGATGGCAAAGAATACCGCCACATACATACCCCGGTTGCGGGTGGAACTAGCGCCCAGATAGAAATTCTGCTGTGCCAAGTCGATGGGCGGATAAAAGAAGCCACTCATAAAGTTTAACACCAGAATCAACCACAGGGAGTTGGGGGTTACCAACACCCATAGAATCGGGGTGACCATGCAGATCCGGGCGCAAAACTGCAAAATAGCCTTGTTGCCAAACCGGTCCAACGGACTCCCCCACTGGGCCAGGAAGAGCATGGTCACAAAGTTGGAAAAGATCTGGTTCATCAGTGTGATCTGTGTGTAACTCATGCCCAGATTGTCGATCATGTGGGGCGTAAAAAACGGGCCTGAGATGTTGACCGCGAAGGCCCAACAAGTGAAATAGAGCACCAGCCGCATAAACCCCTTGTCAGCGAACACCTCGCGCAGCGACACCAGGAAGCTTTGCTGCTCCCCCGGCGTCGCATTGCCCATGGGCGGAAACTGCACCCGGAAGAAGCAGGCGATGTCCGCCATGCCCGTCAGTCCGGCAATGGTCAAAGCGATGGTATACCCCGCCAGCCCCAGTTTGTCCACCAATACGGCAGCGCCCAGGCCGCCCACCAACCCGGTAATGAGCGACACCGCCAACCGCGAAGCAAAGTACCGGCCGCGGATGCGAATCGGCACAATGTCGGCGACCAAAGACGAATAGGCCAACTGCACAAAGCTGTTGCCCACGGCCACAGCCACCACGCAGACCATCACCGCCGCCATCTGCACGCTTTGCATGCTGCCGGGGATCATGTAGGGAATGAGGGCCACAGGAATCCAGAAGAAACGGCCCAGAATGCCGAAAAACAGCATGAAAAAGCGGCGTTTTTGAAAGCGCTGCATCCAGTGCGCAACCAGGATCTGCAGCGTGTTGGTGGCCACCGGCAAGGCCGTCATGATACCCAGCATCAGGTCATTGGTCTTGAGCACATCCCGCAGATAGCCGTTCCATGCCGGGCCGGTGGTGATAAAGCCACACACTTGCCCCAGCAATGCCGCGTACACGATCATCAGCAAACTGCGCTGGGTGGTGTCGTCCAGACCCCGGGCATCAAACAGCTGAATCTGCTTCACGCGTGTCCAAAGGCTGATGCGTCGCTTTGCGTCGTTCTCCGCCATGCCGCTCTCCCTCTTCACCTTGTATTCGGGTCGTGATGGACTACGCGTCAGCGGAAGGGTTGGCGCTCTTCATGTGCTCCAGATCCGCCGGCGACACATAGGAATCCGCCATATCGTACCGCGCCGCAGTATACGAGAGCATGAACCAGGCGATCCCCACCTTGATCAGCGCGGCAATAAACGTCGCAACAAAATCGCCGTCCAGCAACCGCTCAGCCAACACATTGAGCAGGCCGCAGGCAATAGACACCGCGATCATGGGCTGTAGATTCGACTTCACAAATTCCCACGCGCTGATCAGCGCCGGCACCAACCCGTCGCCTTGACGTTCCCGGGTGAGCCAGATGCTGTATGCCGCGCCCAAACTCCACATGCCCAGCGCACCGCTGATTACGTTGAGCGGCCAAACCAGCCAGTTCCAAAGCGTGTCCGCAAAGCCCTTGAACAGAATATCCGGCACGCTGATCACGAAGTACACCAACGCGGACAGCAGATTATACGCAGGGAACAGCACGCGCAACACGATCAGCGTGACGGCGATCCACACCAGCGCGGTCTGCCAAGGCATGGCAAAGGCGGCAAGTTTTGCTTTTACGGGGCCGCGCTCCGCCAGCATGTTGTCATCGCTGGTCTGTAGCCTGGCCACCACCATGAGCACCACAGGGGTAAACAGCATGGCCAGCAGCGACCACAATCCGTACCACGCCCGATGGTCAATCCGCAGCGTCGGAAAGAACTCCGGCAGACCATACAGAACCGCCACCACGCCCAACACCCACAAGGTGTTGCGCATGAGGATGGGCTTTGCGAGCGGGAATGCGTGCTGTACGTCGCCCAGCGCACCGCGAATCCATGCGCCAACGTGTCCGCCATTGGACTGCTTCTTTTGATTTTCCATAGCGTTGTTCTCCCCCAGTCATATTCATCCAATCTCTTCTCCGGCTTATTGTACCGTATTTGTCGCCTCCCCGCAACCGGGTAATGCACTGATCCGCATTCCCGGTTCTATGTATCCCAGTAACCCCATACAGTGACACGGGAGGGATACCATTATGTACATCAACACCGCCCAACGAGGTACCAAAAGTCCATCGCTGACGCCGCCACCATCCGCAGAGGGGCTGCATGACGACCAGGTTCTTCATGCCCGGGATACGTACGGATCCAACGCGCTGACCCCGCGCCAACGCTCGCCGTTTTGGCGGCAGTACCTGGCCAGCTTTGCTGATCCCATCATCCGGATCCTGTTGGTGGCACTGGCCGTCAACCTGGTCTTTTTGCTGACCGCCTCCTTTAGCTGGTATGAACCGGCAGGTGTGGCGTTAGCCATTCTGATCGCCACACTGGTAGCCACCTTTTCGGAATACAGCAACGAGTCGGCCTTTGAAAAGCTGCAGCAGGAAGCCGCACGCATCCAATGCCGGATCCGCAGAAACGGTGTACTGGTTGAGCTCCCCATCGACGAGGTGGTGGTGGGCGACATCGTGGAACTGCAGCCCGGCGACCGCATTCCTGCCGACGGCATGGTCATTGCCGGGACACTGGACGTAGATCAGTCCGCCATCAACGGCGAAAGCCGAGAGGTGCGAAAGCACCCCTCCTCCCCAACCTCCCGGGCCGACGACTTTACCGCGCGAAACCGGCTGTTCCGTGGCACGGTGGTCACCGGCGGCACCGGCACGCTGCATGTGCTATCGGTAGGCGATCACAGTTTTTATGGCCAGCTGGCTCGGGACGTGCAGGAGGAGACCCGCGAAAGCCCTATGCGGGTGCGCCTGAACCGTCTGGCCGGCTCCATTGCCAAGTTCGGTTACTGCGGCGCGGCAGCGGCTGCTCTTTCTTATTTGTGTTATGAGCTGCTGCTGGAGAACAACCTGTCGCTGCCCCGGATCTTGCTGGAGGTACTGCAGCCCGGCGGTCTGCTGGCCATGGCCATCCATTGCATCATGCTGGCCATGTCGGTGATTATTATGGCCGTGCCGGAAGGGTTGCCCATGATGATCACCGTGGTGCTATCTGCCAACATGCGGCGGATGCTTCGGGACAACGTACTGGTGCGCAAACTGGTGGGCATCGAGACCGCGGGCAGCTTGAATGTACTGTTCACCGACAAGACCGGAACCCTGACACGAGGACAGCTGGCCCTGACCGGGTTTATAGACGGCAACGCCCGGCATTATCCTTCCCTGGATTTGCTCAAGCGGCACCCGGGGCTATGTGCCCTGGTGCACACCGGGCTGGCTTGCGGCAATGCCGCCACCATGTCCCAAGGCGAGGATGGCACCGCCCGCGCCATCGGCGGCAATGCCACAGACAGGGCCATGCTGGAAGCGGCAGAGCGCATGGCCGTCGATCTGGGGGCGGTGCGCAGCGAGGTACTGATGCCCTTTGATCCCACACACAAGTATTCCGTCACCCGGCTCACCGGCGGGGTCAACAAGGTACTGGTCAAGGGTGCGCCGGAGCGCGTGCTGCCCGCCTGCACCCGCCTCATCGGGCCCACCGGCGAGTCCCAGCCCCTGTTCGCGCCTCAGCGCGCCGCCCTGGAAGAAAGGATGTCCTCCCTGACCGGGCAAGCAGCGCGGTTGATCGCCCTGGCTGTCAGCGACCATCCCAGCCAGCGCGGTACCCTGCCCGATACCCTGACCCTGGTGGGGCTGATAGCGCTACGGGACGAACTGCGGCCCGAGGCCGTGTCCGGGGTGTCCCAGGTGCAGCGTGCGGGGGTGCAGGTGGTGATGATTACCGGGGACAGCCGGGACACCGCAGTGGCCATCGGCCGGGAAAGCGGCCTGATTGCTGAACAGGGACATCTCGCCATGACCTCTGACGACCTGGCGGAGATCGACGACGACACCCTGACCTCGCTGTTGCCCCGCCTGCGGGTGGTGGCCCGGGCACTGCCCAGCGACAAAAGCCGCCTGGTGCGCTTGGCACAGCAGGCGGGCTTGGTGGCGGGTATGACCGGCGACGGCATCAACGATGCCCCTGCGCTCAAGCTGGCCGATGTGGGGTTTGCCATGGGCAGCGGCACCGAGATTGCCAAGGAAGCCGGGGATGTGGTGATCTTGGATGACAACTTTGCCTCTATCACCAAAACGATACTCTATGGCCGCACCATCTTTAAGAGCATCCGTAAGTTCATCATCTTTCAGCTCACCGTCAACCTGTGTGCCGTGGCGCTGGCGGTGCTGGGGCCCTTCTTTGGCATCGAAACCCCCATTACAGTGCTGCAGATGCTGTGGATCAACATGGTGATGGATACCCTGGCCGGACTTGCTTTCAGCGGTGAACCGCCCTTGACGGAATACATGGAGGAGCCGCCCAAACGTCGGGATGTGCCCATCCTGAACCGCTATATGATCGGGCAGATCCTGTGCACGGGGCTTTACTCCATGGGCCTGTGCCTGTTCTTTCTCCTGACCGGGTTTGGACTGACCCAGCCCAGTCCCACCCTGGGCTACCGGCTGACCGCCTTCTTTGGCTTGTTTATGTTCATGGCCATCTTTAACGCCGCCAACGCCCGGACCCATCGGCTGAATCTGTTGCACCATCTGCGGCAAAACGGGCTGTTCATGGGTGTGATGGGCCTGGTCCTGGCGGTGCAGATAGGGCTGTTGTTCATGGGCGGGCCACTGTTCCGCATCGAACCCCTACGGATCGCCGACCTGGCTTGGGTGCTTTGCCTGGCTGCCACTGTGATGCCCTTTGATTGGCTACGCAAGCTGATCTCCCGCCGACTCCCCTTTGTAGAACGCGGCGTATAATCCCAGTGCCCCGGCAAGTCAGGAAAGTGCCCGGAGCAAGGCGATGCACAGCAGCATACAGCCCGGCGCCACGTCCAGCAGCCGGTGCGGCAGCTTATGGGCGGTGCGCCTCCCCAGCGCACTGCCCAGCCACAGAAACAGCACCTGTACCCCGGCGATGATCATCGGCAATGCCCCTTGCACCAAGCCGGTCAGTGCCGCCGCCATCCCCGCGCCAATGGCATCCACCGACAGCGCCAACCCCAGCAGCAGCGCCTCTTTGCCGTCGATGACCTGAGAATTGTCCAAATCCCCTAGGCTGGGGTTTCGTACCACGCAGATGGTGATACCCAGGGAGCGAATCGCCCAGTTCAGCAACGTCTTTTCCTCCTTGGGCCATTCCGGACCAAGGCATGTCTGGGCGCAAGGAGGCGACTGCCCATCCCGGATGGCCTTGTGGATGCTGCGCACTCCCATGATGGCCAGCGTCCCCACGCCCAGCCATCGGGCTGTCTCCACCGCCACCACCCCCTGCAACGCCTGGCCTGCCCACACCGCCAGCAGTGCATACCCAAAGGAGCAGAGCCCAATGACAACACGGGCGAACCACGGAATCCGCACCCCGCGCAAGGCATAGGCAAAGGCCGCCATCAGCGCGTCCACACTGAGTCCGGCAGCCAGCAAAAACATGCTCCACAGCAAGGATAGCCCTCCCTCCATACCTTTTGTAAGCTATGTGCGGGAGGGCATCGGTGTGTGTTATGCGGACGTGTGGGCGCTCCATCGTCCGTAGAGTTCCGCAATGACCTGCTCGATGGGTGCCTTCCTGATCTCTACATCCCGGACCGCATCCAACTGGGCAATGCGCCCCAGGACCTCCCGGATGGAGGTCTGCGCCAAGTCCACCTCGTAGGCGTGCACGTCCTCCTCGGTCTGGCTCCAAGTACAACCCACGATGGCAGGGGCTTCGCCCAGGGCGGTAACCCGAACCTGGGACAGGTTCCCCGTCAGGGTACGAAGACCGTCAAAGCTGCCATCGTACACGATGCGGCCTGCGGATACCATGATGATCCGCTGCGCCATCTCCTCCAGGTCATCCATATCGTGGCTGGTGACCACCACGGTGGTTCCCTGCACCCTGTTCAGCTGTTTGAGGAAGGCAATCATCTGGCGCTTGGCCACCACGTCCAGCCCCAAAGTAGGTTCATCCAACAGGATCAGTTCCGGCGCATGCAGCAGCATCATGGCCAAATCGCACCGCATGCGCTGGCCCAAGCTCAACTCCCGTGCAAAGGTCTTTAAAAGCGGGCCCAGATCCAGCAGATCCGTCACCATGGCCAGCCGCTCATCATACAGGGCCTCCGGTATATCCCACACGGTCCGCTTCCATGCAAAGCTTTGGGACACCGGATGATCCCACCATAGCTCGGTACGGTTGCCAAACAGGATTCCCAACTGCCGCATCAGCGGCACCCGATGTCTCTGCGGCGACATGCCCAGCACTGTCAAGTCCCCCGCCTCCGGGGCCAACAGGCCGCCCATCAGCTTGATGGTGGTGCTTTTCCCCGCGCCGTTGGGCCCCGCATAGGCCACGAACTCGCCGCGCTTAATGGAAAAGCTTACATCGCGGAGCGCCTCAATTCGTTTTTTTTGCGGATGCAGCAGCGCCTTCAATAAGCCTTCTCCCACGTTGGCACGCTGGGCTTGGGTGTATGTTTTGTCTATGTGCCGTGCCTCAACGGCGATGGCCGATGGCATTGTATCGGTGGATACCTCGTAATGCATATCCCTTCAGTCCCTTCTGAAAACAATAGAGGGCGATCCCAAAGAATAATAGGGCCACCAGCGCCAGGTGCCAGCCCGGCAGGCCCATGGGCGGCTTACCCAGCAACATCAGTGACGGAAACCAGGCCATAAGTCCGGCCGGCATCACGGTGATCAGGGGCCAAATCCACGTCGCGGGCAATCCCGACAGGGGAAAGGTGGTCAGGTAGCTGGTGGCGTCCAGCACGTAGCT
>JAVBUS010000087.1:0-2821 GCA_031555125.1 Eubacteriales bacterium
GGCCCCTTCATTCATCCCCAAATCGGAAAACCTACTTTGTTGATGGTCTGGACCCCGGGTGCATGCATTGCGCCCGGGGTTGTCGGTTTTGTGTCCATTCCCCGCAAGATATGGTATACTATGTCCATTCATAGCCAGCACAAGGAGGATTCACATGAAAACCGTGGACGTGTACTTTGATTACGCATGTCCCTTTTGCCATACAGGTTTGGCAGATCTGCACGCAGTGATGCCAGAGTTCCCGGAGATTCTGGTGGCGTATAAGGCTTGCGAAGCTTGGCCGGATCCCAAGTCTCAGGCCGCGCTGGCCTTCCAGGGCATGCACGGCATCCTGGCCCAGGGCGGCAATATCATGCCCTATCACGCCGGGGTGTTCGATGCTTTTTTTGTGCACAAGCGCCGGATCACTGCGGAGGTGCTGACCCAGTGCGCCCAGGATTGCGGCATCGATCTGGCGACCTTTGCCCGGGCACTGGAGGCGGGCACCTATGCCGCCCAACAGATTGCCGCCAACGACTATGCCTATGACATACTGCACATCGACGCGGTGCCCACCCTGTTCTGTGGCGACAGGCGGTATGACGCCGTACTGGGCCAGGGCATTTCTCGAGAGGGCCTACGGGCCTTCTTCCGCAGTCTATAAGCTGGAGGTGTCCCATGGCCTGGATCCTCGTACCCGTATGGGCCTTGTTCTTTTTGATCCGGTATGCGCAAACCCAGCAAGCCCTTCGCGCCGCCTTAGACGCCGGCGTGGCCTTTGGGGTGCTGACAGTGGTGGGATGCGAGCTGCTCAGTCTGTTCACCGCCTTCACTGCGCTGGGAATCTGTCTCTACTGGGCGCTGCTGTGCGGGATGGTGGCTTTGGTGTTACGCGGACCGCTGCGGCAGGGATGGCGCATGGTCCGCGCCTGGCGCCCCCATAAGCTTGTCTGGTATGAGGGTGTCGCCCTAGGCATCCTGGGCGTTTGCACCTGCTGCGTGTTGCTGTGCGCCTTGTTGTACCCGCCCATGAACTACGACAGCCTGACCTATCACATGCCCCGCGTGTTCTTTTGGGTCAAAAACGCGTCGGTGCACAACTATCCCACCGCCATTGGCCGTCAATTGTTCACCGGCCCCTTGACCGAACTGCTTATCGCCCAGGTGCAGGCGCTGAACCTGGGCAACGATATGATGGCGAGTCTGGTGCAGACCGGTTCATATCTGGGCTCCATCGCGGCGGTATACGCCATCGCGGGGCTGCTGGGCGCAGGTAAAAAAGGGCGTTGCCTGGCGGCGGTGCTGGCCGCCACCACGCCCATGGCCATCCTGCAGGCCTCCACCACCCAAAGTGACCTAACGCTGACCTTTTGGTGCCTGATGACGGCCTATTATGCCGTGCTGTATGTTCGGGAGGATCTGCCCTCGCCGCAGGCGGCCAGCCACTGGGCGCTGTGCATCGGCGGCAGCGCCGGGCTGGCCATTTTGACCAAGCTGAACGCGCTGGGTGCCATCGGCCCCTTTGCGTTGGCGGTGTTGGTATGCATGTTCCGCCGCAAGGCGTGGCGGGTGCTGCGCAGGGCATCGGTGCTGATACTGGCCCTGATACTGCTGGTGAACGCCGGTTTTTTTGTACGGAACAGTCTGGACTTGGACGGCGACTTTTTGGCCTACCACCTGCCGGAAAGCGACGCGCTTCATGTGCGCAGCGACGATCCGCGGGATTATGTGCTGTTAGCGGCCAAAACCTTTGGTTCCAGCATGGCCGATTGGCCCTTCGTCACCCTCAACAGCTTTATCAAAACTGCGGTACGCGGCGTGGCCACCGCCCTGGATGTGCCCGTCAACCAAAAGAATATATCCGAGGTTGGCTACGTCACCGGCGCCTATTCGCACATCCAATCCCACGATACCCGCACCAACCCCATCCAGGCCATTTGGTCCTATGTCACGCTGCTGGCACTGCTGATCGGCGCGGCGTGCGTACCCAGAATGCGCCGATTCCCGGCGGTGTACGCACTGGCCGTGGGCGCGATGTACTGGATGACGGTGCTTTCCATGCGCTGGACCACTTCGGTGCCTCGCTATCTGATGGCGCCCTTACTCTTGTCGTATCCGCTGATCCCGTTGGTGTTCCGCGGGCGGCGATGGCTGCGAAGCGCCGCTTGCGTGGGGCTGGCCTGCGTTACCCTCGGCGCCTCCAGCGCACTGGTGTTCAACATGTTTCAGCCGCTCATCGATCTGCCCGGGGTGTCCGCCAAAGCCAGCGGCGAACTGATCCTGGGCAACGGGCGCTACAGCGCCAGCCACGACCAAATGCGGGCCAGGAGCATGGGCGTCGCGCCGGAGGCGCTGACCGGCATGCTGGCGCAGGCGGCAGCCCATGATATACAGCGCGTCGGCCTGGATCAGTCCATGACCATCGCGGCGCTGTACCCCGTGATGTACGCCTATCGCGATAGCGCGTACGACGTGCGATACGTACAGTCCATCTATGCGGCGGATCGCGAGGATCCTGCCTTTGTCCCCGACGCGGTGTACGCCACCGTGCTCCAGGCCGACGATATTCCGCCTACCCTGGTCCAAGGCGGACGCACCTTTGCGCTGGCCGCACATGCCCCCGCCGCGGTTGGCCTGCTCTGTCTTTACCTGCCGCAATAACGCTTGGGGGAGGATCCGCTGCACTGTTTCCGGTGTCCTGCGGTGCTGGGCGCCATCCGCCTGTATGTGCCGACACCCTCGATGGGTTCATGGGAAAGGTATAGGGTAACACGCACAAGGAGAGTCGTTGGCCACGGGAGAGATTTTTTCGGCTGGCTAGGAGCCCGAGGGAGACGTAGCC
>JAVBUS010000023.1:0-3513 GCA_031555125.1 Eubacteriales bacterium
GGTCGCCGTGGCGCTGCCACGGCTTCCTACAGGCTCCTCGATCAGCGCGAAAATCTCTCGCGTGGCCAACTGCTCTCCTTTGTGCGGTGTTACCCTAATCGTCATCAGGCAACCCCGACCTTCGGCGACAGAGACCGCGCCGAAGGTTTTTTATTTTCCAGATATTCGGACGGAAGAAAAGGCGCTGCTGTGACGTTCTTTTTGTGTACACGGTACTTGTGCGTGTGATATGATGAAGTCACTGAACCGGCGATGGAACGAGGGAGTAGCATGGAAAGAAAACATAAAAGAGCACAATATGTCCGTAGGGTGGTGGCCGGGGGCCTTTGCCTGCTGACGTTGTATAGACCGCTCAAGATTACCGCAGCGGACACCGCCTTTGAGCCGCTGCCCGTGGCCCAGGATACCGCCATGCCGTCGGCGCAACCGGAGCAAACCATGTTGCCGAACCCGGTGACGTCCGTCGTCGCTGCCCCCACCGACGCGCCAACGGCGGGGCCGGAACAGACCGCTGCGGAGCCTGCCAAGGCGCAGCCCGTGGACCAGCCCGCAAACGCGTACGAGGACGCATCGTTCCATCGTGGCTATGCGCGTATGTTGGGCGCTGGAGAAGCACGGGTGGCCGCTCATGAGCGCAAGACCGCCTATCCGGTCATTGCCCTGCAGGGCAACGAGATCGTGCTGGTCAAAGAGCGCGTGTCCTATGTGTCTACCAAGGCCGAGCGCAAGGCACAAAAGGAGAGCGGCGAGGTCTTTATCGATTGGTTCCTGATCCAGGTGCGCGATGCGCAAGGCAACATTGTGGAAGGCTATGTGCCGGGCACGTCCCTGTTCCCCCTGACCCAGGAGGAGACCGAGGCACTGCGTCTGGCGTGGGAAGAAGAGGCAAAGGAAGCCCGGGAGGCTCTGCCCCAGGCGGAAGACGGCATCCCCGCGGTGACCGGTCTCCTGTTGCCGCCGCCGGAGGACACCGACACAGAGTCCACCGCTAACCCGGAGGATGCGGAGGCCACAACCGAACCTACCGCCACCCCGGAGAACGCGGAGCCTACATCGGAGCCCACCGAGACCCCGCAGGATACGGAGCCCACACCGGAGCCCACCGAGATCCCGCAGGATGCGGAGCCCACACCGGAGCCCACCGAGATCCCGCAGGACGCGGAGCCCACACCGCAGCCCACGGACATCCCCCAGGAGGATCCGGCGGAAGCCGCGCTGGCACAAGCCCGTGCGCTGCTGGATGCGCAACCGCAGTTTGTGCAGAACGCCGAGGCTTATGCCATGCTGCTGTCGGTGCCCACGCCGGATACCTACGCGCCGACCATAGGCCCGGTGAACATCACCTACGAACTCAACGGCCCGGTGCAAGTTGCCGTGCTGTCCGTTCAGATCGCCGATGAGCAGGATCCCGGGGATCCCGCCCAAGAGGTCAGCGGCATTGTCGACGTATACGTGATCGCCCCGGATGGCAACCAGTACGAGTGCTCCTACAACGAGGCTACCAAGTGCTACGAGATCACTGTGTATCGCGGCGACCCCATCGTGCCCTACACCATTCATGCCGTGGATGGCGTTGGTCTCATCAGCACCAAGTCCGTCATGGTGGACCACACGCTGCTTGCCCCGGCCAATCCCATGGACGATGAGGCACCCACCATCGTGTCCGTCACCCTGGACCCGCCGGTGGAAAAACGGGAGACCGTGGATGTGCTCGTCGATGCCCTGGATACCGCGCCGGGTGGCCTGACACCCAGCGGCATCCGCGAGGTGTGGATCACCACGCCCTCCAACCTGCGCCTGCCCTGTACGTGGGATGCGGATTCGGGCCTGTTCATAGGCGAAGCGCTGGAGAACGGCGTCCACACCGTCTGGGTGAAGGACGCCGCCGGCAACACAGCCAGTCAGGGATTCACCGTTGCCAACATCCTGGATCCCGATACCTATCCGCCCACCATTTTAAGTGTCATCACCGATCCGGAACGTGACCCCAAGGGTGGTAAAACCCCCATGGCCATGCTGATCTGTACCGCCATCGACGAGCGCAGACCCGCCAGCAGCGAGCGCGCAACCGGCGTGGACACCGTGGAGGTGGGCCTGTACTATGGTTTGGATCCCGTCACCAACCAGCCCGTAGTGGCCCATGCGCAGCCCATGTTCTTGTGGGAAGATGACCAGTACGCCTATACGCTGGAGGAAAACGGCGACTACATGGTGGTGGTCACCGACAAGGCCGGGAACAAAAGCTATTTTAACATGGTGGTGGATTTCATCGGAGAGGTGAAACCCCGCAAGCCAGACCCCAACTGGGCCTATCGCCCCCTGGATGACGACGGGGATGGCCTGTTTACCCAAACCGAGTACCGGCTGGGCATCAACCCCGCCAGCAAAGATACCAATGCAGACGGCCTGTGGGATGGCTTGTGCGTGCGCTTGGGCATCAACGCTGGGGGCAATAATGGTGCGCCGGTCAAGAGTGTGGTTGCACGTGCCCAGGATACGGTGATGCTGGATGCCCTGGTGGCCGCAGGAAAGTTGGTGGCCCCCCTTGGCGAAAAGCAGCCCAACACCGTTCGCCAGCGCGTGCGCAAGGCGTGGTCCGGCCAAAGCAGCTCGGTGGTGTGGATGAATGCCCTGGGTAGCGACCTATTGTGTATCAACAACATGGCTCTGTTCACCGCCAGCATTCCCCGCAGTGAGGCGGTGGAGGTGGGAAGCGCCTTGATGCTTAGCACCCTGGGCATGGGATACGTCAACAACAACGTGTTCCGCACCGTGGAACCCTGTGCCGATGGCAGTATGCTGTTGCTCTATGACCGCAAGGAACACGGCGGCACGCTGACCAAGGATGCGTTCCTGGTGGATGTCGCCCGCATGCAAGCCTATCGCATCCCGGAGACCGCCGGGGCACGGGATTTGGCCATCAGCGACGATGGGGCGATGCTGGCCATTTGGAAGACCGACTCCCTGACCCGCCTGTCCCTCAAGACCGGCGAAGCGCTGGTGTTGGACGATGCGCAACTGTGCGGACGCATCGAGATGGTGCGCTTTCTGGCCGACGGCACCCTGGTTACCCGGGTTAGCAGCATCGGTTACAGCGCCATCGACGCCAAGGGCGAGCCGCAGATCGGCAGCGCCGAGGCGCTGCCCTGCCTGGTCCAGTTCCAGGATATTAAGGAGATGACCATCTTTGACCGCAACATGAGCGCCGTGCACATCAACTTGCAGGCGCAGCTGCGGCGCGGCGGAGTCTTCGTCACCGGTGAACCGGAAAAGGAAAAGCCTGTACGCAACCTTTCGCCCCGTGACATGTACGAGCGTGTCAACGGCGGTGCCCATGGCATCCGCGCCGATCGATAAGGGGAGCGGCATCCAACCGCCTGCGGGAAAAATCCCGCAGGCGGTTCAGACCATCAATAAAGTAGGTTTTCCGATTTGGGGATGAATGAAGGGGCCTCGGCCCCTTCAAACTGAGATCGTATCGACCGGCTTTGCCGGTCGGGCGGGGAGTTTTCC
>JAVBUS010000297.1:0-3564 GCA_031555125.1 Eubacteriales bacterium
ATGATTATAACAGCATCGATGATCCCTCGCCATACACGCATCAAAATTCTAGCGATTTCCACAAAATCCACCAGGCGTGTTGAAAAGTGGAGAAGGCGCAAGATCCAGGGATTTTTCGGCAAATCAAGTAGCCGGAGCGCAGCACGCCGGCGGTCGCTAAGCGGAAAACGACGCGGACATGGCGGAAACTTCCGGGTATCGCACCTTTGGTGTTTTGAAACACGCCCTGAACGAAAGTGTTAGAGGTTACACCCCACAGAGGAGAGCAGTTGGCCACGCGAGAGATCCTCGCGCTGCTCGAGGAGCCTGTAGGAAGCCATGGCAGCGCCACGGCGACCGGAAGCGCGACATAGTGCAGCACGAAAAGCTCCCTGTGGACGACTGCCCGATTTGTGCGGTGTTGCCATTGGTCAAAAAACTAATCCTTCACAAATAAGCCCTATGAGTAGCAAAAACCTGTAACAAGTATCAGTGCTCACACCTGTATTTTCCATATTGCTCTCGCAAAGAATCACATGTTTTTGAAGTTTCTGCACAGATATTGTTTTCCTTTTTGTTTCATGCTACAATAAGCGTAGCGCTCAGACCCGCACGATTGTTGCGGTTTTTTGGGCAGCCATCTTGAAGGAGGTACCCGGAATGCGCAAGATCCTTTCTATGATTCTGGTGCTGGCCATGCTCCTGTCACTGGCGTCCTTCGCCACTGCCGAGGAGACCACCGAGGTTGGCACGCCGCGCAGCGAAACCCTCATCGTCGAAACCCAGTCGCCCACCGACACCCCCGGCCAATTCAACTCCTACATGCAGGGCACGTCCATGGGCTTTGGCATCCACCAGCTCATGTCCGCTATGATGTGGGAAATGGACACCGTCAAGGGCGAGCAGTTCGGCGAAGTCGCCGATGGCTTCCCGGAGTCCAACGCTGACTTTACCGAGCATACCGTGAAGATTCGCCAGGGCATCAAGTGGTCCGATGGCGAAGACCTGAATGCCGATGACGTCGTGTTCACCATGAACATGATCAAGGACACGCCGGACATCAACCAGAGCGCTTATTATCAAAAGATCTTTAAGTCCATCGAGAAGGTGGACGATTACACCGTCAAGATTGTCACCACGGAGTCCTTCCCCCGCCTGTCCATGCGCTTTGGCGTCACCATCTGGGGCAATGACCTGCGGATCGTGCCGGAGCACATCTACTCCAAGCTGGAGAATGTGACCCAGTTTAAGGACAGCGCCCCCGTTGTGGCTGGCCCCTACACCGTCAAGTCCTTTGACCAGTTGGGCAAATGGGCTTTGTACGAGCGCCGCGAAGATTGGCAGAGCAGCACCGTTGGCGTGGTCACCGGCAAGATGCCCCAAGCCAAGTACGTGCTGATCAAGGCCCTGGGCGACGACACCACCCGCCAGATGGCCATGATCTCTAACCAGGTCGACATCCTGTGCGAAGTCACCCCCGAAGCCCTGGAAGTGATGACCGCCGCCAACGACAAGATCGCGTGCTGGTACGGCGACTTCCCCTACGCCACCTCCGACGATCCTTGCTCCAAGGGCGTCGCGTTCTCCATGGGCAAAAAGCCCTTTGACAACGTGGACTTCCGTTGGGGCGTGGCCTTGGCCATGAACTTTGACGAAATCTCCATGAACATCTTTGACGGCGCGGGCCGCGCCAGCTGCTTCCCGATCCTGACCGCCACCAGCGCTATGCAGGATCTGTACTACAAACCCTTGCAGGAGTGGGTCGAGGCCTTTGAGCTGGATCTGGGCGACGGCACCACCATCAAGCCCTTCGACAACGGCTATGCCGACCGTATGGCTGATGCGCTGACCGCCAAGGGCTATAGCATCCCCACCGAGAAGGATGCCCGCATCGATATGTTCGGTATCGGTTGCTGGAAGTACGCCCCCGACGCCGCCGAGAAGCTCTTTATCAAGGCTGGCCTTGAGAAGAAAGACGACGGCTGGTACTACGAGGGCAAGCCCTTCACCTTCAACATGAGCTACCTGGCCGACACCGAGGCCCAGGCCGGCCGTGGCCTCATCGCCGCTTATGATCAGTTGACCAAGTTCGGCTTCAAGCCCGTTCTGGTCAGCGAGAGCAGCGCCACCTGGGATACCCATGGCGCCACCGGCGAATTCGATCTCGCTGGCTACTGGCCCACCGGCGGCATCACCAAGGACATCTACTCCCAGATCTCCGGTTGGGATAACACGCTGATCAAGCCTTTGGGCGAGCGCGGCTCCGGCCAGGGTTCCCGTTGGAACAACCAGCAGGCCACCGACATCATCCTGGAGCTGGCCAAGCTGTCCCCCACCGATGAAAAGAGCTATCAGTTGGCCATGGACTTCATGAAGATCGCTATCGCGGATATGCCTTTCGTGGGCTTCCACTCCGGCGTCAAGTTCGTGCCCACCAACAGCACCCACTGGGAGAACTACCCCAACGCCAACAACCCCTACAACGGGCCGTGGTGGTGGTGGAGCTGCTTCAAGTACATCACAACCGAGATTACCCCGGTTGCCGCCAAGTAAGCACGCGACCCACTGTCTAACACCTGTTTCACACAAGGCACGCGCCGCTGTCGCGGCGGCGCGTGCCTTTGCTGTAAATGCGTACTACCCGGGATATCCTTTTGCAAGGGGTGAGCTTGGTGACGTTTCGCAAATACTTGGGACTTCGGCTTTTAACTTGGGCGCTGACCATTTGGATCGGCGTCACCTTCATCTTTTTTATCCCCCGCATGTTCCCCGCCGACCCGGTGGAGAACATGATCGGCCAAATGCAGTCCCGCGCGGGACAAATGGACCCTGTACAGCAGGATTTGCTGCGCAAATCTCTGCGTTTGCAGTTCGGCCTGGAAGGTACCCTGTGGGATCAATACACCACTTTTTTGTGGCGCGGTTTATTGCACTTTGACTTCGGCCCTTCGCTGATGAACTATCCCACCCCAGCCGGGGAGATCATCGGCTTATACCTGCCGTACACGGTGGGCTTATCCGTGGTGACCACCATCATGGCTTGGTGCATTGGCAACCTGATCGGCTTGTTGGCGGGCTTTCGCAAAAACAAGCGATCCAGCAAGATATTAGAGGGGATCGCCATCTGTATCTACCCGATCCCTTATTTTGTGGTGGCTCTGGTGCTGCAAATCGTTTTCGCGTTCATCTTAGGCTGGTTCCCCCTACAGTCCACCATCATTACCGCAGGCGGACTGGGCCAATACATCTCCTCGCTGATCCGGGCGTCCGTGCTGCCCGCGGTATCGCTGCTGCTGATCAACACCGGCTGGTGGATCATCTCCATGAAGTCCCTGTCCGGCACCACCGCAGAGGAGGACTTTGTGCTATATGCGCGCTATCGCGGGCTGTCCGAAGGACGCATCGGCATGAGCTATGTGTTCCGCAACTCCATTCTGACCCAGGTAACCGCGTTGGCCATGAGCCTGGGCGTCGTGTTCAGCGGCGCCATCATGACCGAGATCATCTTTGGCTATCCCGGGGTGGGCACCTTGATTCAAGGTGCCATTCTGCAGTCGGACTACAACATGATCCTGGGCTGCATCA
>JAVBUS010000100.1:0-7816 GCA_031555125.1 Eubacteriales bacterium
CTCGATGGCGTGGCAGCCGGCGGCGCGGATGGGTGAGGGGGTATCAAAGTCCGGCTCGCCCGCACCAAAGCCGATCACATCAAAGCCTTGGGCTTTCATCTCCTTCGCGCGGGCGTCGATGGCCAGTGTGGGCGAGGGCGGGATGCTTTGGCAATAGGTGGAAAGGGTTAGGGGCATAGGGGAGATCCTCCTTCATGTGGATGGCCACAGATGATATTTGATAAGAAAAGATACCTTTGCCTGCATTCTATTCCGCATTATACCTGAAAGTGCAGGGACACGCAAGCAAAAAATGAAATTTTCCATCATGAAACTTGCAAATCTTGTTTTTGATAAAAGTGTGGGCACGTTGGGACAAAATGCCGTTTTCATTCGTCTACTATACGGCGCAACCACACTATACGGTATAGGGGTTGCGATGCAGTCACTTTTGTTGTATGATATCACCGTTTACAACAATTTGACAACCATTGGATTGACGTAACACGAAGGAGGCAATCTATTTATGCAAATCGAAAAAACAGCGACCTTCCGTGCGCAGGGCAAACGCGTGATGGCGTTGGCGCTGGGGCTCTTGCTCCTGGCTGCTCCGCTGTATTCGCTGGCCACGGATCGATCCGTGGAGTACGTGGCGGTGACCGGCGATGATGCTCAGTATAGCGAAAGACCCAGCATCTCGGTGCCCGGTGGCGGATTCCCGGAAAACGAGTGGATTCAGGGGACCAACCCCAACACCGGCTTGCCGTGGGAAGGTGACTACCGTCCCATTCTGGTCAACATCGATACCCATCCCGATGCCAGACCCAACTGGGGCGTCTATTCCGCCGATGTCATCTATGAAATGCCCTTGCAGGCGGACGGTTCCACCCGTAGCGTGGCGCTGTTTATCGGCGATGTGCCCACGTCGGGCGCCGGCCCGGTGCGTTCTGCCCGTGTTCCCATGATCGACCTGCGCGAGGAATGGCAGGCCCTGTATACCTTTTATGGCACCCAGGAAATGAAGGGGACCTCCGTCCGGGAATATGTGCGGGAATTGTATCCCCAAAACTGGGATGTCAACACCTTTAGCGCGCCCTTCTTTGACGGTATGGCCCAGCGCATCGAGACGGCGTATTGCCAGCGCGTGGGCGGGTACCCCAATCCGCACAATGTACGCTGGAATATCACCCAGACCATTGCCGATAACCTGCAGAACCAGCCGAAGATGCGGCCCTGGAAGTTCTCTGAGGAGGGCCTCAATCGCGGCGCCAGCGCCTATGCCATCCGGATGGATCTGAAGCCGGACTACGTGCCGGAGTTTTTATACAACGATCAGACCCGTTCCTATGATCGCTACTACAACTACGAGCCCTTTGTGGACGGCAACAACGGCGTGCAGTGCACCTATAGCAACGTGATCATCATGCGCACCGATGTGTCCTGGTTCCGCAACGGCCCCAACCGCCCGGTGATCAAGATGACCGGCCAGGGCCCCGCAGAGATCTTTATGAACGGTCGCTACATCCGTGGCAGCTGGGTGCGCTCCATGGGCAGCGGAGACGCCAGAGCGGATCTGGCCGCCCGCACCGTCTTCCTGGATGAAAACGGTCAAGAGATTTCCTTCCTGCCGGGCAAAACCTTTGTCCACATCGTCTCTATGAGTCAGGAAGTGATCATCGGCAACAACCCTGCGGAAGGCGATGTCATCCGCAACGCCAAGCCGGTGCCTACCCCCAAGCCCACCAAGGAGCCCAAGGCCACCAAGCCCCCCCGGCCTACCCGCACCCCCAAGGCGGGTGCCGAAGCGACCCCCGCGCCGGAAGCCCCCGTGGATAACGGCGGCGAAGAGGACGGAGAGGTTGAACTGCCGGGGGATTGATGCCCCAACGAGTGCCTTTTGCGCCGCGCATCCGGATGATGCGCGGCGTTTTTTTGTGCATGGAAGTGCGAATTGGGGATGAAAGGCGTGCCGGGAAACGTTAGTAGGGTACAAAGCTGCGAAGCGGCAGCTTGATTGTGTACACGAAGGAGGCATTATACCGATGCAAAACGAAAAGACGGCGACCCTCTACACACGCGGCAAACGCGTGGCAGCCTTAGCGCTGGGACTACTGCTCCTGGCTGCGCCCGTGCATCTGTTGGCGGATCGCACGGTGGAATATGTGGCTGTGACCGGCGACGATGCCCAGTATAGCGAAAGCCCCACAATCTCGGTGCCCGGCGGCGGATTCCCGGAAAACCAGTGGATCCAGGGCACCAACCCCAACACCGGCCTGCCGTGGGAGGGGCAGTATCATCCGGTCTTGGTCAACATCGATACCCATCCGGATGCGCGTCCCAACTGGGGTGTCTACGCCGCAGATGTGATATACGAAATGCCGCTGCATGGTCAAGGCGATACGCGCAGTGTGGGGCTGTTTATCGGCGATATTCCGGCGGCTGGCGTCGGCCCGGTTCGTTCCGCACGTATTCCGATGATTGACCTGCGCGAAGAGTGGCAGGCGGCCTACATCTTCCATGGAACCCAGGAAATGAAGGGCACCTCGGTCAGAGAGTACATCAAGAAACTGGACAAAAACAAGAGCTACAGCGCGTATCCTTATTTTGAGGGGATGATGCAACGCAACGAGGTCTACGCGGAACGCGTCGGCGGGTATCCGTCGCCCAACAATGTGCGCTGGAACGTTGCCAAGGTTATCGCGGAGCAGCAGCAGAGCTCGCCTCCCATGCGGCCGTGGAAGTTTTCGGAGGAGGGGCTCAATCGCGGTGCCAGCGCCTACGCTATCCGACTGGAACTGAAGCAGGATTATGTGCCGGAGTTTTTGTACAACGAACAGACCCGCACCTATGACCGGTACTACAATCAAGAGCCCTTTGTGGACGGCAACAACGGGATGCAGTGTAGCTTTAGCAACGTCATCGTAATGCGTACCGATGTGACTTGGTACCGTAATGATCCGCGTCGCCCGGTGATCAAAATGACCGGCCAAGGTCCGGCAGAGATCTTTATGAACGGTCGCTATATCCGTGGCACGTGGGTGCGTTCCATGGGCAAAAGTGACCCCGTGGCGGATCTGGCCGCCCGCACCGTCTTCCTGGATGAAAACGGCCAGGAGATTTCCCTCCTGCCGGGCAAAACCTTTGTCCACATCGTCTCCATGGGACAGGAAGTGATCATCGGCAACGACCCTGCGGAAGGCGACGCTATCCGCAACGCCAAGCCGATGCCCACCCCCAAGCCCACCAAGGAGCCCAAGGCCACCAAGCCACCCCGGCCCACCCGCACCCCCAAGGCGGGCGCCGAGGCTACGCCCGTCCCGGAAGCCCCCGTGGATAATGGCGGCGAGGACGCCGGCGAGGAGGGTGGCGAGCAGGGCGGCGAACAAGGTGGCGAGCAGGGCGGTGAGCAAGGCGGCGAGGAGGAAGTTGAGCTGCCGGGGGACTGATACCAAGTAAGTATTCTTTTTGCACCGCGCATCGGACGATGCGCGGTGTTTCTATTTTGTGGTATACTAGGGCCAGTATGTATGCAGGCATGTTGCCGGAAAGAGGAACCTATGCACAGCGACAAAGGAAGAGAATATCACCCGGATCGAATTGGCCGGACCACCCTGGTGGGGTGTGCGCTCATGGTGTTGTGCATCGCCTGCGCGTGGCTGGGCTATGCCCAGGTGTCGCCCCAACGGCCCGGCAGCAGCGATGTGCAGGTGGAAGCCGCCTATCAGCGGGCGCAGACGCATTTGCAGGCGGTGGCATCGGTGCCGCACCCCATGGGCAGTCCGGAAAACATTCGGGTGCGGGATTATTTGACCAACGCCCTCATCGAGATGGGGTACACGCCAAAAATTGAGAGCTACGAATTGGGGGTAGAACCTTCGCCGGAGAATATCGTGGCGGTGCTGGATCCGCCGAGTGGTTTTGAACCCTTGAGCCACGGCACGGTGCTGGCCATGGCGCACTATGACTCGGTGGCCGATGCGCCGGGCGCGGGGGACAACGGTGCCGCCTTGTCGGCGTATCTGGAGGCCGCCCGCGCCCTGATGGAGGCGCCGCCGGAGGGACGCGCCAACCGCGTGATCCTGCTGATCACCGACGGCGAGGAAGCCGGCCTGCAGGGGGCAAGCGCCTACGTGGGTGCGCACCCGGAGATCGTGGATCAGGTGGGGTTTGTGATCAATTTCGATGCACGGGGAAACGCCGGTGCGCCGCTGATGTTCCAAACCGGCAACAACGGTGCGGGGCCGGTGGCAGTGCTGCGGCGCATGCCCAAACCGATGGCCTTCTCCTTCGCTGCTGACCTGTATGCGGCGATGCCCAACGACACCGACTTTACACCCATGCTGGAGGCCGGACGGCGGGGGCTGAATTTCGCCGCCATCGGTGGGGCGCGGCACTATCATCAGCCCACCGACGATATCGCCCACTTGTCCCAGGATACGCTGTATTCCTTTGTGGCGCTGATGTTGCCCCTGTTCCAAACCATCGCCGGGACGGATCTGGCGGCGCTGGGCACTGGGGAGTCGGCCTATTTTCCGCTGTTGCCCGGCAACCTGGTGAGCGTCCCGATTTGGTTGAGTACTGTGCTGGCCTGGGGCACGCTGGCACTGGCCATCGGCTTCTGCGTGCTGGCGGTGTGGCGCGGATGGGCGCGTACCGGTCGGCTTTGCATGTCGGTGCCTGTGGGGCTGGGCGTGGTGGCACTGGCCACCGGCCTGGCATACGGCATCGCCCGGGGTGCCCAGGCGCTCTTTTCCACCCATACGCTTCTGGGGGGCACCGGCACAGCGGTGATGTTGGTGGCTGTGGCGCTGGGGGGATGGCTGATATATGGACTGACTGCCGCGCTGTTAAAGGGGACGCACCCCACGGAACTCTGCGGTGCGTTGGCGGTGTTGTGCGCCCTGGGGGCGGGAGTGCTGACCGTAGTGATGCCCGGCACCGCATATCTGATGATCGGCATGGCATGGATGATGCTGCTGTGTGCCCTGGCCAATGCGTTGCCCGTGGTGCGGTTCATTTTGGTGCCCGGGGCGGCGCTGCTGACAACGGTGGTCATGGCGTTGCTGGTGACGCCGGCGGTATACTTAGGGCATCTGGCCATGGGTGTGGAGGCGCTGCACCTGTGCATGGCGGTGGCTGCCCTGGCCATGTTGGGGGTGTTTGCGGGCTGGGGCATGTTGATTTGCAAGGTGAAACCCATACAAAAAAAGATCCACGATGAACGTGGATCAGCAAGATACGAGGCGTAGCAACCGCCACACAAAAGAATGAAGTTGCGCTGCGAAGGATGCCAAAGGGCGACCGCAAAGCCCTTTTGCCGCCCGTGCGGGCGAAACTTCTACTAAACAAGGTAGTTCGCTCCCTGTGGGTAGCGCCAGGCCTTTGGGGCCGCATGCACCTTCGCGACCCTTCTTGCAAAGCAAATGCTCTGCCCAGGTGTAGCAACCGTCACCATGGCAACAAGGTCGGAAAGAAGGCGCGCAGTGCCAGGGTGACGAACAACAGCGCCAGCACGCCTAGCAGCATGCGGCGCACCGTGCCTTCGCCACCGCGCACCGCCAGGTGTGCGCCTAACAGATTGCCCGCCATGGAAAAGGCTGCGGCGGGCAGGCCCAGCGCATAGAGCACATGCCCCCGGGTGATCTGGGTCACCAGGGAGGCCACGTTGCTGGCGAGGTTCACCACCTTGGCGCTACCGCTGGCATCCACCGGGTGCATGCCCAACAGCAGCGTGAAGCACAGGATCAAGAAGGTGCCGGTGCCCGGGCCGATAAGCCCGTCATAGAACCCGATCACCAAGCCGATCACCCCGCACAGGGGCAGTACGGCGGCCTTGGGAAGCTTGCAAAGGGCGTGCAGTGTCCCTCTGCGGAACAGCACCACCGCTGCCACCACCGGCAACGCCAGCACCAACATGCGCAGGGCTTGCTTATCGGTAAGGGAATTGAACACCAGGGTGCCCATGGTAGCCCCGGGCAATGCCAGCGCAGCGGCCACCAGGGCGCTGGCCAATGCGATATGCCCGGTGCGAAAGAACCGCCAGGTAGCCGCCGCAGTGCCGATGCTGGCAGACAGCTTGTTGGTGCCCGCCGCCAGCTGTGGCGGAAGACCGGCAAAGTAATAGGCGGGCAAGGAGATCAGCCCGCCGCCCCCGGCAATGGAATCCACCAGTCCGGCAAAAAAACACAGGGGACAGACGATCAGGTACATGTGCCAAGCGATGTGCATGCAGATAGCCTCTTTTATCACGGAATGTGGAAGGAATGCTACAGCAGGGTGGTCAGCACCGCAAAGAGCGGGATGGTGATGACGCTAAGCAGGGTGGTAATGGTGATGCCGCCGGTGGCGTATTCCGCGTCGGCGCCGTAGCTGTGGGCCACGATGGCGCAGGAGCTTTGAGCGGGCATGCTGGCCTGGACGATGTAGGCGCTGCGCCACAGGGGCATAAGCCCGCCCGCCAATACCGACAGACCCAGCACCAACACCGGACACAGCAAGAACCGGGCCGCGATCAGTGCGCTATACCCTTTTTCCCATCGAATCCCCGTCGCCAGCATGCGGCAGAGCATGCCGCCGATGAAGAATAGGGAGATCGGCGTCACCAACGCACCAACGTACCCGGCCATGCTCATCAGCGGCTGAAACAGTAGCCGCTGTACCCCGGTGGGCAGCACCGTGGGCACGTCCAGCAGGATCAGCACCACACAGAGCAGGAACATGATCAGCGGCGGGGTCATGATACGCCGCAGGGTTTTCAGGGAAAAACCTGTGCGGGCCGCGCCGCCGTCGGATTGGATGCCGTTGACGCCCACCAGCCAAAAGATCGAGGTGTTGGCCAGATAGTACATCAGCGTGGCGGGCAGCGCTTCCTGCCCGAACAGGGCGGTGTTGATGGGCAGCCCAATAAAGATGGTGTTGCCAAAGGTAAACATGGCCCGGAACACACCTTGGCGGCCCGCCGGGATGCGCATGAGCCGCGCCACAGGCCAAGAAAGCAGATACATGCACAAAATGGTGGCATACCCCACGCCCAGTGCGGGCAAAGAGCCCAGTAGCTCCGCCCGCGTATAGCGGGAGAGCAGTTGGGCAAATGTCATGCAGGGTAGTGCCAGGTTGGTGACCAGCTTGGCGAACAAGTCCGATACCGACGGCGTAAACCACCCTTTGCGCGTGCACCAGAAACCGATCCCGATCATCAGCATGACGCTGGTGACGATGGACACGGCGTTAAGAAACATGTCCTGTACCATGGGCGCATTCGACCTTTCGGCGTGCCGCAAGGCACGTTTCTTTTGTTTGCTTATCTTACAAAGGCCGTATAAATCGCCCGGACCGCATCCTCAAAATCGGAATTGTCCACGCCCACGATGATGTTCAACTCACTGGAGCCCTGATCGATCATGCGCACGTTGACCCCTGCGGCGCTTAGTGCATCGAACAACTTGGCGGAGGTACCCCGGGCCTGCACCATGCCGCGCCCCACCGTGGCGATGAGCGCCATTTCGGAATGAATCTCCACGCTGTCCGGGTCGGTCAAATCATAGATGCGGCGCACCAGTTGCTCCCGCTTGCCTTCCAGCGCATGCTCGTTGCACACCACGCACATGGTATCGATGCCGGTGGGCAGATGCTCAAAGGAGATGCCTTGGTCTTCAAAAGCCTGCAGCACCCGGCGACCAAACCCCAGCTCTGCGTTCATCATGGCTTTTTCAATGGAAACCACGGCAAAATTTTTGCGTCCCGCGATGCCGGTAATCACCAGGTCCTTTTCGTTCGCGGCGGGACTGTAGGAGATCATGGTGCCTGGATCATCCGGGGCGTTGGTGTTGCGAATATT
>JAVBUS010000237.1:0-5747 GCA_031555125.1 Eubacteriales bacterium
GAATTGTCACATGGTCCATCTTGCGTTCATAGAGCAAATAAAGCAACACGCATAAAGCTAAGCCCAGCACCGGAGTAGCATATAACAGGCCGAGGAAGGTTGAGGTTTCTATCCCCAAAATGGGTATGGAAAAATTCAGCAAATAGCTGCTCGCCAGGACAACCCATAGCGCACACCCGAGCAAGAAATTAGCCAACCCGACATGCTTCTTCCCCTCGTTTCCCACTTCAAACATCAATTTCAGCCGATGAATGTTTCTGCCGATGTGCTTACTGACGAGGATATAAATAAAAGTCAAGCCAACAATCAAGATAATCTGCGCGATGGAAAATCCCGTATAGGGAGAGACAAGGTTGCGAATAGGCCGATAAAGGTATTCTGCTCCGTCTGACAGCAAAGCAAACAGCTCACTCAAACAAAAGACGAGGAGGGCAGCATTGGCGACATTTCGCTTGGGCACCTGCAGTACACCTTTTGCGGCAACAAAGTACATGCCCAGCCATAGCGGGTTGCGGTAGCTTAAAAGACAGCGAGCCCAGATCTGAATATTCAGAGGGATGCCGCTTGGAAAAAAAAGCGGACGAAACGTCCACAAAACAAAGTAGTTTGGCACAGAAACAACGGCCGTCATGATGAGCACAAAACCGGCGCAGCGTAAAAAGTGGATATCGCGGCAGTTGATTCTAAGCAGCAGTATCGCGATGAAGAGATTGCACAGCGACACATAAGCCACATCCAACAACGTAATGGAGAGGCTGTTTCCCAGTATGGCTTCAAGGTTGGCGATCAAGATTCTTCCTCCCGGTTGCTTTGCGGAGCGCCATCACGACCCGCATCGCATTCCTGCTTTTGTAGCGCTTAGAAGCAGTCCGCTTTACAAGGAAGCTGCTTCTATGCCTGTGCCGGAGCAAACTGCAACAGACGCGATACACATCGGCTGCGTTTATCTAACGCGCTGTGCAGGCATCATCCCTTGACCGCACCTGCCGCCACGCCCTTGGTGATCTGATTCCGGAAGACCATATAGAAGATCAAAATGGGCACCAGTGCCACGGTCAGGGATGTGAAGAGCTTGCCATAGTCAGATCCTAAAGCCCCGGCATATCGCCCCACCATGTACGGAATGGCCTTATACTGTTCCGAGGAGGTCATCAGGCTCATGAGCACAAACTCGTTCCATGTGCCGGTAAAGGTGATGATGGCCAGCGTCACAGACACCGGCGCGCACATAGGCAGCACCACCCGGGTAAATATCCTCATAAAGCCCGATCCGTCGATCCGCGCCGCCTCCAGCAGTTCATCCGGGATGCTCTTGGCAAAATCGGTGCACAGGTACACCCCCATGGGCAGCCCCAGCGCGATGTATGGGATCAGCACCGCCAACCGGGTATTATGGATTCCTGCCGCGCTTACCATCAGGAACAAGGGGATCAGGATCGATTGCAAGGTCAGCAAGATCCCCACGATGAACAGACCGTGGAGCAGCTTGGTGACCTTAAACTGCAGCTTGGCAAAGGCATAGCCCGCCATGTTGGACAGGGCAACCACCCCCACCACAGTCACCGCAGAATAGATCACGCTGTTTTTGAAAAAGTTCAGAAAGTTGCCCTGATTCATTACAAAGGCATAGTTGCCAAAGTAAAAGGATGTGGGAAGGGACAGCTTGTTGGTGGTCAGGTACGCCGTGTTGGTTTTAAAGGACTGAATCACCAGCCAAAGGATGGGATAGACGGTCAATACCGTAAAGGCGATCATCACGGCATAGACCAGGATTTTGACAGGCAGGGAGATATTCCGGTTATCCATGGCTATGCCTCCTTCCCGCCAAAGGCTTTCCCCATGCGCATGGTGATCACGATCAGCACGACGCTGATGAGCACCATCACTGTGGAAATGGCGTTGGCTAAGGGATAGTTGGGCGCCCCCTGAAAGGCGGACTGGTACATATATAGCGAAAGCACCCGGGTCTGCCCCGCCGGACCACCGTTGGTCATGGCATAGAGCAGATCGAACGTCTTCAAAGATCCGGAGATCGCCAGAATCGCCGTGGTGACGATGACGCCGGACAGTGCAGGCAAAGTAATGTGCCAAAGAATGCGGCCTTCTTTGGCGCCGTCGATTCTGGCTGCCTCGATGACGGCAGGATCGATGCGTTGCATATTGGCCATAAAGATGATCATGTAAAAGCCAGTAAACATCCATAGGATGACCACCAGCACGGGGACGATAGGGTTGCTGCTGATGGTGTACACCGCCGTGGGATCAAAGATGCGACGGATGTCCATCAGCACGGAGTTGCGGCCATAAATGATGGCGTTAAAGAGCACGCCAATGATAATCGAGGAGATCACGTTGGGCAGGTAGATCATGGTCTGGAAAAAGCCAAGTCCGCGCTTGATCAGCTTTCGCGACAGGATGTAGGCCAGCAAAAACCCCAGAGGAATCTGGCCAAACACCGAGACACAGACGATCAGCATGTTATTTTTCAGGGCCGTATAAAAGCTGCGGGCGGGCTCGGTGAACATCCATACATAACTCCGTAGTCCTACGAACTGGATATCCGGGTTGCCAAAGATTACGCCACCGTTGTAGTTGGTCAGGCTCAGCAGCACGGAAAAGATGGTTGGAAAGGCCACGACCGCCAGATAGACGATCACGGCAGGTGAAACCAACACCGTATATGCAAGTCTTTTCTCACCTTTGATTGTCATATGCGGCCTCTCCATCCATACGGTTTAGTGGTTTACTTGGCAGCCTTCCAGGCATCAAAGGCGGCCTGGGTGGCTTGGGCGACTTCTTCGGGGGTCTGGGTGCCCAAACCGATGGCTTGCAGACCGTCGTTCAGCGGCGTGTATACGGGGCCTTGGAATACGCCGTCGATCACCACCGTGGCCTTGTCATACTCCGTAGCCAGGTTGGCCATGGTCACTTGCAAGGGCTCCAGGGTCAGGGACGCAAAGTCGATATCGGTGCGCGAAGGCGTGGCCAGACCACCGGTGGACAGACGATAGGTCTGCACTTCTTTGCCCGTCAGCCATTTGACCAGGGTCCAAGCCGCTTCCAGTTTGGGCGAGCCGTCTTCCAGGGCGGCGTTGATGCCATAGCCCGTGGCCAGCACGGCGGTGTTGGACTTATTGAACTTCACGCCCTCCACGTCGATCTCCGGGAATACCGTGATCAAAAAGTCCTTCTGCTTGTCGGGGGCAACGAGGGCTTGGCCCGTGGTGGCATCGGTGATGAAAGCGCCCATGCGCCAGTCGCCATCGATGTAGTACGCGGCAGTGTTGGTAGCAAACAGACCCGGGCCCTCGCCGTAGCCCACGGCCAGCGTCGACTTGTCCAGCACGCCATCGTCATACATTTTTTTGACGAAGTTCAGCGCCGCCACAAAGTCCGGATCGGTGAACTTGGCTTCTCCAGCCAGGATCTTTTGCTCCCAACCTTCGCCCATGAAACGGCCGGCGATCATGGAGAACAGGCAGGACTGCATCACCCATGTATCCTGATTGGGCATCAGCACCGTCTCATAGCCTGCGGCCTTGAGCACGGGCACCTGTGCCACCAGCTCGGAGTAGGTCTTGGCGGGTTCCAAGCCGGCGGCCTTCAGCACTTCCGTATTCACATAGAAGGCATGCGTGGCGGTGATGCCCGTAGGGATGATGGCCTGATAGCCACCGGCCTGCTGCGCAGGATCCAGCGACATGGGCAGATAGACCTCCGCGAGGCCGTCCCGGGCGATCAAGGGGGTCAGGTCCTTCAGCATCTTCTGGGTGTGCAGGGTGGTGGAACGGCCAGAGGGCCAAGCATACAGCACATCCGGCAGATTGCCGCCCGCCGCATAGGCTTCGGTAGCCTGATGGAAGGGTTCGTTGAACTCATCCTGGATAACCAACTTGATGTTGGGGTTGGCCTTTTGGAAGGCTTCCCACACATTGGCGGTTTCCTCCGTGGCGTTGGGGCTGGTCATGTCGCGATAGTTGAGCACGCGCAGCTCGATGACATCCTCTGCGATGCCGCCGGTCACGCCGGTGGCCAACACCAGCACCATCGCCAGGGCAAGGGCTAACAATCGTCTGGATTTCATGTGATTCCCTCCTCATATATTCGGTTGGGGCACCCGCCCGCATCTACATATAATAGTGCCCTTCGACGCGTGTTTTGTCAAGCGTGAAATACAACCTCCGGCGCAAAATGTTGTATGTGCACAAGAAAAGGAGCTCGTGATGTCCCGCGCAAGCCGGTGCACACCTATACAGCAAAGCCGCTTTACCCGGAGCATAAAGCGGTTCCGCAATGCTGTATAGAACAATTGGAGGCACCCTCGCTCACTTATGGCGGGGCTCTTCTCCCTACGCATGCTCCACCCACATGGTCACGGGCCCGCCGTCGATCCCCTCGATCATCAGCGGAATGGCCGCCGCGCAGTGGATCGCCTGGGGCAGCGATGCCATGCGTGCATCCTCTATGATGCAGATGTACCGCGGGTGATACACCCCCAGCAGCGTCCGGTGGGCCTCATCCCCGTCCACGGTGTCCGTAAAGGAGGCCAGGGAGATGGTGTCCAGGGCCAGGGCGCGTACACCGGGACAGTGATCCATCAAAAACCTGGCCGCATCGCTGCCAAAACCCGGCCCTTGGCGCGCATAGGTATCGGGCTGGGTGGCGCGCAGTGCACCAAACCCCGTGCGAATCATCAGGAGGTCGCAGCCAGCGATCCGGTCACGATGGGGCCACAGATCCCCCTGGGTGATCTTTTCCCGGGGGCCTTTGGGAACGTCCAGCAGCAGCGGCCTAGCATAAAAGAACCCGTCAAAGGGCAGCTCTGCCAGTTTCTTGCCCTGGTCATTGTAATGCCATGGCGCGTCCATGTGGGTGCCGCAATGATTGAAGCACCGAATATTGAAGGTATTCGCACTCTCCCCCCGGCCAATCAAGCCGGCTGGGAGCACCTCCCAATCCGGGTTACCTGGCCACACCGGGTCACCAGGGCGAATGGGGTAGGATATCAGGGTGCGCATGGCCCGTCACTCCCCGCGCTTATTTTTGCGCCACAAGGTTCCACATCACGCCGAACTTATCGAACACCACCCCGGTGCAGGGACTATAGAAGGTTTCCGCCAGGGGCATGCCTACCCGGCCACTCTCCGCCAACACAGCAAAGGCGTGCCGCACCTCCTCCACCGTGGCCTCCAAGGCCAGGGACACGCGCTCGGATTCCGGTGCGTTCAGGGGCTGCTGGGGGCCGCAGTCCGACATGCGGATGAAATCGTCCCCGATCTTCAGCGTGCACTGCACCACCTGCTGCTTGTAGGCCTCCGGGATGGTAAAGTTGGGATTGGGCGGCATTTCCCCAAATCGAAGAATCTGCAACGCTTCGGTGCAAAAGGCCCGCTTGTACAGCTCGATGGCCTCGCTGCATTCACCCCTGTAGGTTAAATAGGGACGAATTTTCATGATGTATCCTCCTTTTATTGATTGTCCTTATCATACCACAAAGGCCCCTTCCATAACAGAAAAAAACGCTCCCACAAGCGTGGGAGCGGCCAGACCATCAACAAAGTAGGTTATCCGATTTGGGGATGAATGAAGGGACCACGGCCCCTTCCAATTGAGATCGTATCGACCGGCTTTGCCGGTCGGGCGGGGAGTTTTCCGTTAGGAAAACATACCTACCATCACGAGCAAAGCGAGTCACGGCGCAAGCCGTGCATTCGAACGAAATGCCTCCTGCATTTCGCTCGAGGGCG
>JAVBUS010000268.1:0-4399 GCA_031555125.1 Eubacteriales bacterium
ACCTGCTCCTGCTCCCGGGCGGTCAGGGTGGTGGCGGTGGCGGCGATGCGGGCGTTTTCCTTCACCAAGGCCGGCGTGCCCATACCGCTTAAGGCACAGCTAACGGTGTGATTATAGAGTACAAAGCGCAAGGCAATCTCCGGGGAGGATTGCACCTTGCCGGGCAGCAACGACTGCACCACTTGGGACGGATACCCCAGCCGACCGCCGCCCACCGGGCCCATGACCACCACACCCAGCCCCTTTTCGTGGGCATAGGCCATGGCTTCCTCATTGGAGCGATCCAGCAGGTTGTACTGGCACAGCACGCTGGCAAACAAGCCGGTATCGATGAGCTTTTTCATGTTCTCCGCCGCGTCGTGAAAGGAGAAGCTCAGGTGGCGGATCAGCCCTTCCTCTTTTGCCTTCAGGGCCATTTCCACCTGGCCTTCGGGCTTGGCCTGGGTATCGAACCGCTCCCAGGAGATACCCCACAGGTGATAAAAGTCAATGTGATCGGTTTGCATCCGGGTCAGAGATGCCTCCAGCCGGGTCCGGGCCGCGTCATAGCCCCGATCCTCGCCGGGGAGCTTGGTGGAAAGGTACACCCGGTCGCGATAGCCGTCCTGGAGCGCCTTGCCCACAATAAGCTCGCTCTCCTTATCGCAATAAAAGGGCGCGGTGTCGATGTAGTTGATGCCCGCATCGATGCCCTGACGCAGGAGCGCGATCCCCGCATCGTGATCGAAGGTCTTTTCGCCGTCTTGTTCCAGGGTGGGCAACCGCATAGCCCCGAACCCCAAGGCGGAAATGTCAATGCCCGTGGTGCCAAATGGCCGGTACTGCATCCATAAGCCCCCTCTTTTTGTGGTGAAACCTGTTACGCTCATTATAGGTTTGCTAGGGATGCACGTCAACCTCTATGGAAAATGAGCAGAAAATGAGTCCATAAAAAAACGGCAAAGTCTGCCACCTGCTCTATGGAATATGGTATACTAAAGTATCTGTCACCACCCCACTGTACAGGAGGATATCCATGGTCACCGTCAAGCTCAAAGCCTACGACGTCGCCCAGGAAATTGACTTAAACGCCCTGGCATCGGCCTTTGCCATCAAAAAGAAGTTTACATGGGAAGAGCCGCTGATCATCTCCGAGCGCCGCCTGACCGACATGATCGGACCTTCCCCGGAGGAAGAGGAGCGCGCGGCCATGCTGTTCTCCTTTGGGGCCATGGTGGTCATCAACTGCACCCGGGAACAGACCCAGCAGTTTGTGGACGCCATGCGCACCTTTGACGAAGCCCGGGGCTGGAAGTACCCCTCCCCCCACTTTGAAAAATTCCAGATCGCCCGCGCCGGGGTAGGGGAGGACATCATCGAATTCACCGATGCCCTGGTCAGCGTGCCGGAGCTGCATCCCTATTTGCCGGAGCTGGCGGCCACGGTGCTGGCCAAGTCTGTGGCCATGGAGCGGGTGGAGCAGCGCATCGACAGCATCCTGGACCGGGTGGGGCCTATTGTGGAGCAACTGGAGCGGGGTAAGCTGTCGATCTCCAACAAGCAGCGTTCCACCATCGTGGCGGAGATCGCCCGCTATCAGTACTCCACCCTCAGCAACATCATGGTGCTGGACAAACCCGACATCACTTGGTCCCGCAGCGAAGCGGAGGCCTTCGATAATCAGATGAGTGATTTTTTTGAACTGACGGATCGCTATGACGTGGTCAAGGCCAAGGGCGATGCGGTGGAAAAAATCACCGGTTCCATTACATCCATGAACGATCACAGCCGCTCCATGTTCGTGGAATGGCTGATCTTGGGGCTGATCCTGGTGGAGGTCGTGCTGATGGTGCTCGACCTGCTGCACTGACGGAGGCGCATATGGCAGAGGATACACTGATACTCATGGACTGCTGCCGCATCGCACCGCGGCTGTCGGTGGATGCGCTGGCCCGGGAGATGGGCCTGCCGCCGCCAAAGCCCCGGGCGGCCCTCATGCTCAACGGCGACGTGCTGGCCGAAACCCTGCGCAAGGAGCAGGTGATGGGTCAGGCCTTTGTCTATGCCAACGGCTGTGTGGTCACGGCGGGTATGGAACCGCAAGATACCCAAGATCTGTTGCTGGTGTTGGCCAGCGAAACGCCGCACGCGGACTTTACCCGCATGATGATGATGCGGGACATCCGGCGGGTGCCCGCCCGTGCGCTGAGCGCCCAGGCCCGGGCCCTGTCCAGCAGCGTGGTGCTGGACGCGCTGGAAGGCGAAGCGGACCGCCTGCTGGACGTGGCGGAGCAAGCGCTGCTGACCTCCCAGGGCCTACTTGGGCGTATACGCCGCAAATCCCGTGCCCAGGAGCTGCTGGGGCAAGTGGCGGCCTTTCGGTATGAGTGTGTCCGGGGCCAGGGGGTACTGGACCGACCCGATACCAAATGGGAAATCCGCAACCAGGTGGCCTATCGGGCGCTGTCCGCCACGCTGCAGCTGCGGGAACGCACGGCCCTATTGGCCCACAAAACCGAACAGTTGGAGCGGATGCTGCTGCGCGCCCACAGCACCGGCAGCACCGGTAGCATGATGCGGCAACTGTGGCTGGAAGCATGGCTGCTGCTGTTCTTTCCATTGGTGCGCCTGTTTATGCCGTTTTCTGATCGCATGCATGGATTGTATTGGCTCCAACAATGGATACGGTCGTTGCGTCTATACTGATGTAGCGCACCATGCCGGGGCCATCGGTATCCCCTGGACGCGCATGTGAACCCAGTGTGACGACATCGTGTTCTTTTAGTATTTGCATTGCGCAGTGCGCGATGTCTTGATACAATACGGAATATCTGCACCCCGCCGCTGCGTGCGGCAACAACGACGGATGGAGGATGAGATATTGAACACTTGGTTTGTAAAAAAGGCAACGGCCACTACCTTGGCGCTGATGCTGGGTTTGGTGCCGGGCACACTGCTGGCTACCTCGGAGGCGACCCCTGCCCCGGAAGCCACGACAGCGGCGGAAATCACCCCCGCGCCGGAGGCCACCGCCACGCCGGAAGCCACCACCGCGCCGGAAGCCACCGCGCATCCATTGGACGGCGTGGAACTGGCCAACGCTCTCGGTACTTCATATACCTATGGCATGATCCGCGAGGAGCTGGGGAAGGTCATCGCCAACTACGTCATGCAGATGACCTCCTATGGCATGGCCGCGTCGGCGGATGATCCGGCACTGGTGAAAAGCGCCGCGGAATATTTGCTGAATACCTATATCGACCGCGCACTGTTCCGGCAAAAGGCCGACGAATTTGCGCTGTTGGCCACCGACGAGCAAAAGGCCGCATTTGAGCAGGCCGTGACCGCAGCCAGCGAATCGGTGTACGAAAACTACCGTGCCTATATCAAGTCCATCGAGCCCACCATTGACGAGGCAACCATCGACGTCCGGGTGGAAGAACTGATGGCTCAGGAAGGCTTCTCCGCCCAGATGCTGCGGGAGGGCATGGAGCAGAGCGAACTCTCCAAACTGCTCAACGAGCATGTGACCCATGACATCACCGTCACCGAGGAGGAGGCCCGCACCGCATACGCCGCCATGGTGGAACAGGCCAAGACCCAGTATGCCGAAAACGTCTCCGCCTATATCGAAGGCTTTATGAACGGCAGCGAAATGGCGTATACACCGGAGGGCGTGCGCCTGATCAAGCATGTGCTGCTGATGGCCAGCACCGAAGAAGAAAAGGCCTCCGTCCTGACCAAAGCCCAGGAAATCGTAGCCGAACTGGCCGCGGGCAAGGCTTTCGAGGAAGCAATTACCGAATATAACCAGGATCCGGGCATGTCCGAAGCGCCGACCATAAACGGCTACCCGGTGGCCGCGAATCAGCAGTTGTACGTGCAACCCTTCACCGACGCTGCCATGGCGCTGGCCAAGGTAGGCGACTACTCCGAGCCGGTGCCCACGGACTACGGCGTACACATTCTGTACTACGCCGCGGATCTGCCCGCCGGTGAGGTGCCCTTCGAGACCAAGCAGGCGGACTACACCGACTCCCTGTTGGTGGACAAGAAAAATGCTGCCTTTGAAACCGAGACCCAGTCCTGGCGCGCCGCGGCCAACATCACCATGGACGTGACCCCCATTCTGCCGGAGGCCACCCCCGTGCCCCAGGCGCTCCCCGCCCCGACGGATGCCGCCGGCATCGGCGCCGCCACCAGCACGGCGGTCCCTGCCAGCGTTGCCCAGGTGACCACGCCCACCAACCTGCAGGATCTGCCCGGCACCGCGGGCCTGGCGCTGTTTGCGCTGGCCCCGTCGGTCACGATGACCGTGGAGGGCACCCTGACGGTGGAGGATGAGATTTGGCACTATGTGCGCCTGGGCGATAACAAAATCCAGGGTTATCTGCCCGCATCGGCCATCGCGGCCACGGAT
>JAVBUS010000290.1:0-7914 GCA_031555125.1 Eubacteriales bacterium
TGGGGCATTGGACACCGTGGTGGCCATCAGCGCCAGCGGGTACGCCCCCTACTGCGTGGGGGCGCTGCGGTATGCCCGTCAGGTGGGAGCCCTGGCGATTTCCCTCAGTTGCAACCGGGGGGCGGCTTTGTCGGCGGAGGCGGACATCGCCATTGAAGCCCCCACGGGCAGTGAGGCCCTTAGCGGTTCCACCCGGCTGCGGGCGGGAACCGCCACCAAGATGATCCTCAATATGCTCAGCACCGGGGCCATGGTGCGGCTGGGCAAGGTATATCGCAATCTGATGGTGGACATGCGGGCCACCAACAGCAAGCTGCGGGATCGGTCGGTGCGCATGGTGATGCACGCACTGGATCTGGCGGATCGCGGCCAGGCGGAGGCGCTGTTGGCCCAGGCCGGGGGCAGCGTCAAAGCCGCCATCGTGATGATGGCCGCCGGGGTTTCACCGGCCCAGGCGGAGGCGGCCCTGGCATCGGCCCGGGGTGTGGTGCGCGCGGCCATTGAGGCGGCCCAAGGAGGGACACGAACATGACCCAGCGCATTTTGGTGCCCGTTAAGCAGGTGCCCGGCACCACCCATGTCAATATCGACCCCGCCACCGGGACCTTGATCCGGAGCGGGGTGGAAAGCAAGATGAACCCATACGATCTATACGCCCTGGAAACCGCCGTGCGGCTCAAGGAGACCCTTGGGGCCACGGTGTGTGCCGTGACCATGGGCCCGCCCCAGGCGGAGGAAATCCTGCGGGAGGCCCTGATGATGGGGGCGGATGAGGCCTGCTTGGTGACGGATCGCGCCTTTGCTGGGGCCGATGTGCTGGCTACCAGCTACACCCTTGCCCGGGCAGCTGACCACATCGGCGGGGTGACCCTGGTGATCTGCGGCAAACAAACCACTGACGGCGATACGGCCCAGGTGGGCCCGGCCATGGCGGAGCACCTACAGATCCCGCACGTGGCCTGGGTGACGACGGTGGAGGGCGCTTCCCAGGAGGGCATCACCGTGCGGCAAGAACTGTCGGACTGTGAGCAGCTGGCCTTTGTACCCTTTCCTTGCCTGATTACGGTGGAAAAGACGGTGCACCAACCGCGACTGTTGTCCTACAAGCGCAAGGTGGAGACCCGGGACTGGCCGGTGCGGCGCCTAACCCGGACGGAGTTGGGCGGGGATGCCGCCCGGTATGGGCTGGAGGGCTCGCCCACCCAGGTGGAGGCCATTTTTACCCCGGAACACGACACCACCCAGCAGCGCTGGCAAGGGGATGCCGCCACCCTGGCGGAGCAGCTCCGGGCGCACTTGGCGGCCCGGCGCATCATTGAGGCATAAGGCAACACCGCACAAATCGGGCAGTTGTTCCCACGGATTTATTGCGCGAAATCAAACGGGGACCAGTATGAGTCCGGAGACGGAGGAAACTGCATGGCGGGAATCCTGGTTCATTCGGCACGCTGTACCGGATGCGGTGCCTGCGTGGGGGCCTGCCCCTTTGGCGCCATCGCCTTGGCGGGTGGCAAGGCCCAAGTGGGGGCGGCCTGCAAGGTGTGCAAACTGTGCATCAAAGCCTGCCCCGAGGGGGCTATCGTACTGGAAGAAGCCCGGGTGGCGATGGACCTGACGGCCTATCGGGATATCCTGGTTTTTGTGGAACACACTGCGGGGCGCATCCACCCCATTACCTTTGAGCTGATCGGCAAGGCCCATGCCTTGGCGCAGCAGGCGGGTTACGGCGTCCATGCCCTGCTGGCAGGCCACGGCATGGGGGAAGCCGCCCAGGCTCTGCGGGCCTATGGGCTGGGTAAGATCCTGGTCTGTGACGATGTGCGGCTGTCTACCTTTGCCGCCGACGTATACGCCAATGTTTTTTGTGCGGCCATCGAAAGGATCAAGCCATCGGCGGTGCTGGTGGGGGCCACCAGTCTGGGCCGCTCCCTGGCGCCCCGGGTGGCCACTCGATTGGGCACGGGACTGACGGCGGATTGCACTTCCCTGGAGATGCGGGAAGACGGCGGCCTGACCCAGATCCGCCCGGCCTTTGGGGGCAATATCATGGCCCGGATCATTACCCCCCGTACCCGGCCGCAGTTTGCCACGGTGCACTATAAGATTTTTGACCGCATGGCGCCCTTGACCCAACCACAGGGGGAGATCGTCCCCTTGATGCTGCCGGATGCCGCACTGACCTCACGGATCCAGGTGCGATCGGTGACCCCCAAGGCGGTATCCCACGACATCTCCGATGCGGAGCGCATCGTGGTGGCCGGACGGGGTGCCCAGCGCAAGCAGGATATCGCTCAACTGACGGAGTTGGCGGCGCTGCTTGGGGCGGAACTGGCCTTTACCCGCCCCTTGGCGGAAAACCGGGTGGGGGAGGCGGCGCGGCAGATCGGCCTATCCGGCAAGACCGTCAAGGCCAAGCTGATCTTGACATTTGGGGTGTCCGGGGCCATTCAGTTTACCGCAGGAATGAACGCTTGCGAGCATATCATTGCCGTAAACAGCGACCCGGCAGCCCCTATCTTTGATATCGCCCAGGTGGGCATCCTGGCCGATGTGGGGGCCCTGTTGCCCGCGCTGTTGGCCGGTCTGAAGGGAGGGGTGTAGCATGATGGAGCGGATCCGTGTGACACAACAGCATGCGGAGGCCCTGATGGACTACACCGATCCCGTCCGGGTGCACGTGGGGGCAGACATCAGCGAGGACTATTGGCACGACGAGATGGAGGAGTACGGTCGCTATGCCCCGGCGGTGCTTGTGGAGGCCGTCAACACCCAGGAAGTCAGCGATGTGCTGGCTTATTGCCACAGGCAGGGGCTTCCGGTGACGCCCCGGGGGGCGGGCACTGGGTTGGTGGGCGGCGGCGTGGCTGTCCAAGGGGGCGTGATGCTGTGCACCGCCCGGATGAAAGGTATCGACGAGATTGACGAACAGAATATGACCCTGACCTGTCAAGCGGGGACACTGTTGATGGAAGTGCAGCAGGCCGCTGCGGCCCGGGGATTGCTCTATGCCCCGGATCCCGGCGAAAAGACCGCCACCATCGGCGGCAATGTAGCCACAAACGCCGGGGGCATGCGGGCCGTGAAATATGGCGTGACCCGGGACTTTGTGCTGGGCCTGACGGCGGTGCTGATGGACGGTACGGTGCTGACCCTGGGGGGCAAGGTGGCCAAAAACAGCTCCGGTTACGCGCTGATGGATCTGCTCATCGGTTCCGAGGGCACGCTGGCGGTGATCACCCATGTGACGGTGCGCCTGCTGCCACAGCCCAAGTATACCTTTAGCCTGCTGGCTCCCTTTACCGATTTGGAGACCTGCTGCGCGGCGGTGCCCCGGATCCTGTTAGAAAAGGTGCAGCCCACCGCCATAGAGGTGGTGCAGCGCAACATCATTGCCCTGGCGGAGACCTATCTGGGCCGGGTGTTCCCGGATACCAGTGCCCCGGTGTATCTGCTGCTGAGTGTGGACGGTGATAGCAAGCAGGAGACCGAGCGCCTATGCGATGACCTGTGCGCGCTGTGCATCGCCTGTGGCGCACACGATGCCCTGATCGCCAACTCCCAGGAGCGGCACGAGTCCATTTGGGCCCTGCGGGGGGCCTTGCTGGAGGCCATCAAGGGTGGGGCCGCTTACATGGATGAGTGCGACGTTGTAGTACCCCGTAGCCGGCTGGCGGAGTTTATCGCCTACTGTCACGGGCTGGAATCGGTGTGTGGCGTTACGGTGATGAGCTTTGGTCACGCAGGGGACGGCAATCTGCATGTGTATACCCTGGCCCAAGACGGCGATCATGCCGACTTTACCCTTCGGGCCATCCAGGCCATGGATGCCATGTACGGGATGGCGCGGCGCATGGGGGGTCAAATCTCCGGCGAGCACGGGGTGGGCCACGCCAAGCGCTCGTACCTGCTGGATTCCCAAGGGGAGGCAGTGGTGTCGCTGATGCGGCGGGTGAAGGCGGCCTTTGATCCTAAGGGGTTGCTGAACCCAGGCAAGGTGGTTTGATCCATGCCATATAGCGCGCCGATGTTGGTGGACCTTAGCGGTGATTCCCCGGATCAGGCCTTTATTCACTATGGACACTCCGGCGACCTGGAGAAGCTCTCCCCGATGCAATACGGCTGGCATCGCACCCCCACCGGCTACGGCTACGGCCCGGCGGTGCGGGACCATTATCTGATCCATTTTGTGGTGTCGGGCAAGGGCAAAGTGGTGGTACATAACCATCAGTACAACGTGGGCGCGGGGCAGTGCTTCGCCCTGTTTCCGCATCAAATCACCTATTATGAAGCCGACGCCGACGACCCTTGGCAGTATTTTTGGCTGGGATTCGAGGGGGAATGGTGCCCGGAGCTGATGGGGGACGCAGGCTTTTCCGATGCCTGTATCGCGGCGAACATTCCGCATGCCCAGGAGGTGTTCGCAGTGCTCGAACACCTGGCCGAGCATATCCGGGACAAAGAATTCTTTCTGCTGTTGCGGGGACACTTGCACACCATCTTCTACTACTTAAAACATCGTGACCGGGCGGTGGAACCGGTATTGTACGAGGCTGTTGGCGACCAGGAGGGCAATCCGTATGTGCGGATCCTGCTGGCGATTATCCATACCTCCTTTTCCGAGCGGCTTAGCGTACAGGAGCTGGCCAACCGCCTGGGCCTCAACCGCTGTTACATGACCGAGCTGTTTCGCAAGCACACCGGTCAGTCCATCAAGGCCTATTTGCACGAGTACCGCCTGCAGTGGTCTCTGATCCGATTGCAATCCCCGTCGTTGCCGGTGAAGACCGTGGCTTTTGAGTGCGGATTTGACGATCCGCTGTACTTCTCGCGTGCCTTCCGGGCCCGGTTTGGGGTGTCTCCCCAGCAGTACCGGCAGCGTGAAGGGGTAAAAGCGCTAGATAAATAACATTTGTCTATATAGTGCAATCATAGCTCCATGGCCACGCCCTGTGTGTATCATGTATACTTGGTACAAATGGGGCGTGGCTTGTTGGGCCATTTGACCACAAATGCTTTCCTTTTGGAAAGGCATTTCGTTTTATATTCGTCCAACAGAACACTTACCCATATTTGGCTCAATCGAAAAGGAGGCAACAACATGGTTAAAAAGTGGATGGCAATGCTGGTCGTGGCGGCACTGGTGTGTTCCATGGCGGCCGGTGCGTTGGCAGAGACCAACGCCTTCGGTTGGGAGAAGCCGGAAAAGACCCTCAACGTCTCCGTGTACACCAACGCGGACAACTGGACGGAGATCGAGGAGCAAAAGATCGGCATCGCCCGCATGAAGGAAGTCCTCAAGACGGAGTTCAACATCGACTTCACCTACGAAGCACCCACAGGCAAGGCCGAAGAGGCCGTCAACCTGCTGCTGGCCTCCGGTGAATACCCGGCGGTGCTCAAGGAGCTCACCACCGCCGCGCGCCAGAGCTTTGTGGAGCAGGGTAAGGCCGTAGACCTGACCCCGTACATCGAGAACAGCCCCAACCTCAAGGCCGCGTTGGGTGAAATGCTCAACATGTACAAGGACAAGGATGGCAAGATCTTTTATCTGCCCACCTCCTTCGGCAACCTGATGGATCTTCCGGACTACAGCGCCCACATCCGCTACGACGAGTGGGTGGCCATCGGCAGCCCCAAGATCGAGACTCCGGAGGATTACATGAACGCCCTGTTGGCCGTGCACGAGAAGTTCCCCACCACGCCGGCCGGCGAGACCCGCTACACCCTGAGCCTGTACAACCAGGGCATGCCGGAATACATCAGCGGCTACTGGGGCCTGCAGCGCGGTTGGAAGGTCAATGCCGACAACACCGTGACCTATTGGGGCATGACCGATGAAGGCAAAGAAATGGCCCACTTCTTTAATACCTGGTGGCGTACCGGCACCATGGATCCGGACTCCTTTACCAACGAGTGGAACGACCTGCGTACCAAGATCAGCCAGGAGCGCGTCATCGGCATGATCGGTGGTTGGTGGATCGGTTACAACGCCGGCCACGAGATCTGGAGCCTGACCAACGACAAGTGGACCGAGGAAATGCGCTACATCCAGGTGGGCTTTAAGGCCCCGGCGGCGGAGCATGCCTACGTCACCACCAAGAACAACCTGGGCGGCAGCTGGACCATCGTCACCGATAAGGCCGAGGATCCGGAAGGCATCGTCAAGCTCCTCGACTTTATGTGCACCGATGTGGGCAAGGCGCTGTTCCACTGGGGTATCCCCGGCGAGACCGAGTCCATCAAGGATCCCACCAAGAAGATTGCCATCTGGCATATGACGGATCCTAAGACCTGGAACTTCGATGAGACCGCCAAGCAGGCCTTCATCACCGAGAACTGGGATTACAACGACGAAGGCGTGTTCGGCACCAGCACCGGCATCTTTGGTCTGATCAACGATCAGAACCGTTGGGCCGACGGCGTGCACTCCATCTGGGGCAACCAGATGTGGTACAGCGAGAACAAGTGGAAGCAGATCATGTTCGACAACATGAAGGACACCATCTTCGACGCCACGGCGCTGTTGGCTTTCGGCGACATGCCGGAGGAAGTGCGCATGGCCAAGACCGCGGTGGAAGATTGCTTCAAGCAGTATTATCCCTTGGTTTGTATGGCCGAGGATGACGCCAGCTTCGACGCCGCGTGGACAGCCTTCCAGGATGCGTTGACCACCGCCGGAGTGGAGACCTGGACCAACTTCCGCAGCGAGGCCTATGCCCGCAACGTGGAGATGCTGAAGTAATCCGGTGAAACCTTGCCGTTCGCGGCGCGGGGCCGTCTCACGGGCGTTGCTCGTGGCACGGCCCCGTTTTTTCCCGGGCGGGGCGAGGGCGAAGCCCGGTCATTCGGCGACGCCCGCGCCACCCCTCCAATCCAACCGATTGACCAGAAAGGGGGGCCACACATGCTCGCCAATTCTTCCACTACCCGGGCGGTGCGGCGCAGAAACCCGCTGGTGCGCAGCCTGTGGGTGCAGCGGGAGCTGTGGTTGCTATGCGTACCCATCATCATTTGGGTGGCGATCTTTTGCTATTATCCCATGTACGGCCTGCTGATGGGCTTTGTGGATTATAAACCCGGTGTGGCGATTTGGAACTGCACATGGGTGGGACTGAAGTACTTTGAGGGATTCGTCACCAAGCCCATCTTTGGGCAATTGCTTCGCAATACCCTGGTCATGTCCTCCTTAAGCTTGACGGTAGGGTTTGCTTGCCCCATCGTATTCGCGTTTTTGCTCAACGAGGTGGGGGCGCGCAAGACCAAGCGATTTGTGCAGACCGCCAGTTACCTGCCCCACTTTATCAGCTGGGTGGTGGCCGGGGCCATGTTCCGTACCCTGCTGTCCACCGATGGCACTGTCAACAGCCTGCTGCTGCAGTGGGGCTTTATCGACAAAGCGCTGCCCTTCCTCAACAAGGGGCAATGGTACTGGGCCATCTACACCTGCCTGAACATTTGGAAGGGCATGGGTTGGTCGGCCATCATCTACCTTAGCGCCATGTCCGGCGTGGACGAGGAGCTGTATCAGGCCGGGGCCATCGACGGCTTGGGCCGGTTTGGTATGGCGCGGTATATCACCCTGCCCACCATCATGCCTACCATCGTGTTGCTATGGATCATGGGCGTGGGCGGTATCCTCAACGCCGGGTTTGACCAGCATCTGGTCATCGGCAACCCCCTGACCCAGCAGTACTGGGAGGTCATCGATACCTATACCTATCGCTACGGCGTGCAGGAGGGGTACTATTCCCTGGGCACCGCCGTGACGCTGATGAAGTCGCTGGTGGGCTTTTCCCTGGTGCTGATCACCAACCTGATCGCCCGTAAACGCAGCGACGTAGCACTATTTTGACAAGGGAGGGACACCGATGCGCAAGGATGCTTTCTATGTGAAGAAAACCACGGCAGGCAGGA
>JAVBUS010000052.1:0-3986 GCA_031555125.1 Eubacteriales bacterium
TCCCAAATAACATGCCCACAATGTGCTCTTGTAGTTGACATTATTCATGTTCCGACCCCTTTATCCCGTTTTCTGCAATGACAGCCGCAAACCCGTCCAAAGGACGGGTACAGGGCATCGACAAAGTCGACGCCCTCGAACGAAATCCAGGATGCATTTCGTCCGAATGCACGGCTTGCGCCGTGTCTCGCTTTGCTCGTGATGGTAGGTATGTTTTCCTAACGGAAAACTCCCCGCCCGACCGGCACAGCCGGTCGATACGATCTCATTTTGAAGGGGCCGAGGCCCCTTCATTCATCCCCAAATCGGATAACCTACTTTGTTAATGGTCTATCCCCGCAAGCCATAGGCTTGCGGGGAGCGGGAAGGTGCTGTTAGATGACGCCGAAGGTGATTTGCGCCGAGGGGTTGAGTGCGCCGCTGGTGATCGATACCGGCACCGGCGAATTGGTTGGCGTGATGCCGATAGGGAACTGGGTGGGTACCAGCATATACGTGCCCAGGGCTACGCCGCTGAACACCGCCATCCCGTTGGCGCTGGTGATCTGGGTGGCGATGGTCTGCCCGCTGCTGGTCTGCAGGGCGACGGTGACGCCGGAGATCGAAACACCGCCTGCACCGACGGCAAGCACCGAGACGGTGCCGGTGGCGGCCGCGATGGGCTGATTGTGGATCTCCAGCGTGGGGTTAGGCATCGCGGGGGTGACCTGGATGGTGGGCTGGGTGGTGTTGATCTGGTAACCCGGCGGGGCTACAATCTCGCGCAGGGTATAGGTGTCCAGGGGCAGATGGGTGAAGCACAAGTCGCCGTTGGCGTTGGTGGTACCACTCTGGATAACGTTGGTGGTGTTGCCGGACAATTCAAAGGTTGCCCCGGCCAGACCCAGCGTCGGCTGCGTGGCGCTGACCTTGCGGAGGCAGATGGTACCACGGTTCCGACACACGGCGGGACCGCAGCCTTGGTTGCACCCGCATCCGCACCCGCAGCCTTGGTTGCATCCGCAGCAACGGTTGCGTTCACAGTTGTCGATGCAGATGTTTTCGCAGCGCGTGCACCTGCCATTGGCGGCGCACCATCCGCCACAGATGCAGCAGCGGAAGTTACAGCTGCAGTTGCGTGCCATGTTGCGGTCGTCGATCATGGAACCCAGGGGTAGATAACACTCATCCTGGAAGAAGGTCCAGGCGTTGTTGCAGCCACCACAGCCACCGCCGCAGTTGCCGCAGCCACCGCCATAGTTACCGCAACCACCACAGCCACCGGTGTTGCCGAAACCGCCGGACGGAAAGCCGATATTGTAGGGAAACTGACTCATATGCATAACTCCTTTCAAGTCCAGGCTCGCGCTGGCGTGTGATGGAGCGGCGCAAGCCGATGTAGGCAAGCGTTCAGCTGCATAAAGGCTGACCTGTGCCTGCACTATCAACGTTATGCATGGCTGGGCGACGTGTGCATGACGGGGCGGAGCCTTGCAAAAAAAGTGCGCATAAAACAAGGCGGTCTCGCATCGCGCTGCGAAACCGCCCTTGCTGTGTTCGTTATTCGGTGATTATGCCCTGGGCACCAAGCCCACCTTTTTGTACACCTTTTCCAGCGTGCGTCCGGCTAACCGGGAGGCCTCCCGGGCGCCGTCCGCCATGACCTGCTGCAGATAAGCCTTGTCCTGCAGCAAGCGGTCAAACTCGGCCTGGATGGGGGTAAGGGTGTCCAGGACCGCCTGGGTGGTGGCGTCCTTCAGCCCGCCATAGCCTTGCCCGGACAGTGAAGCGACGCAATCCGCGATGTCGCGCCCTGTCAGTACCGACAAAATGGTCAGTAGGTTGGATACGCCGGGCTTGGCCTCGGCGTCGAAACGAATCTCACCCTCGCTGTCGGTGACGGCGCGCTTGATCTTGCGGCGGACAGCATCGGGTCGATCCAGCAGAGAAATGAAGGTTTCATCAGGGTCGGACTTGGACATCTTGCGGGCCGGCTCCTGCAAGCTCATGATCCGGGCGCCCACTTTGGGGATGCGCGGTTCCGGAATGGTGAACACATCGCCATAGAGTTTGTTGAATCGCTCCGCGATATCGCGGCAAATCTCCACGTGCTGCTTCTGATCCGCGCCCACGGGAACCTGGTTGGCTTGGTACAGCAAGATATCGGCGGCCATCAGCGCCGGGTAACTGAATAGGCCCGCGTTAATGTTGTCCTCGTGCTTGGCGGATTTTTCTTTAAACTGCGTCATGCGGCTCAGCTCGCCCATGTAGACATAGCAGTTCAGCACCCAGGACAGCTCGGCGTGGGCGGGTACATGGGACTGAAAGAATAGCAGATTTTTGCTAGGATCCAATCCGATGGCCAATAGCAGCGCGAACATCTCCAGCGATGCGCGGCGGCGTTCCGCAGACTCGCTGCGCACCGTCAGGGTGTGCAGATCCGCTACGCAATAGAGGCAGCGGAAGTCGTCTTCAAGCAGCTTCCAATGCCGCATTGCCCCGATATAGTTGCCCAGCGTGGGGATGCCGGTAGGTTGAATGCCGGACAGAATGATTGGTTTGCGTTCCGGTGTGGCGATTTGCATATTCCCTGCCTCCTTTTTCCCATACTGCGAGTGGCTATCAATTTATCACAACGGCGATGGAAGCGCAAGACTTTGTGGTATAATACCCGAATGAGCAATCGATGAAGTGAGGGGGCGGGTGCCGTTGCCCAGGGGCAAGATGCTGCGTGCCGGTGTCCGGTGCATATGCCTGCTATTGTTGACAGGATGCGCCGCAACCGGTGCCATGCCCAATGAAATGCCTGCGCCTACCCGGGAACCGGGTCTGGTGCTGGCGGCATCCCACTATCCGGTGTATTTGGCGGCGCTGCAAATCGTCAGCGATATGCCTGAAATACGCCTGTCCTGCTTTTTGCAGCCCCAGGGCGGGTACCTGGAGGACTATCGTCTCAGTGGCCCGGATTGGGCCCGGGCCCAGGGGGCGGACATCCTATTGATGGCTGGGGGCGGGCTGGAGGAGTTTATCCCCGCCTTCACGGCAGAGGATGGCAAGCCCCTGATCGTGGCGGCGGAGCATGTGGTGCGACTCCCGGGCCGGATCCTGGATCCGGATGAGGACACGCTTCCGGCGGAAAATCCGTACATCTGGCTGTCGCCCGGTCGTTGGGCCAGCATGGTGGATGGAATCGCCGCCGGGCTGACCCAGATCGACCCGGAGCGGCAAGCGGCTTATGTCGCTGCCAATGATGCCGCCCAGGCTCAGATCCAAGCCTTTGGCAATGCCTTCGCCACACGAATGCAGCCCTATGCAGGCCGTCCGGTCATTGTGATGCACCCGGCACTTGCCTACCTGGCCGAGGATGCCAACCTGACGACGGTGCTCACCATCGAACGCGACCCGGGCATACTTCCCACTGCCGTAGACATCGCCGAGCTGGAAGCGCTGATCGCACCTTACCCCGACGCAATCCTCCTGCTGGAATCCGACGCGCCTTTGGCGCTGCGTACCCTGGGCGGCCACAAAGCCGCCCTGCTTACCCCCCTGTGCCTGGGCGTGCAAAACAACGACCCCGCCACCTGGCAGCATACCATGGAGCAGAACATACAAACCCTGATCGATGCCCTCTCCCCATCATAACCGATCCCCGAGGGCTCGTGCCCGCAACCCCACCCTGGGAGGTACGGAGGGTGCGAGCCCCTGATTCCCAAAGCGGTCGACCGCCACATGCATACGGATCGACCGGAAAAGCCGGTCGGCGGGGCGCTTGCGCAACCAACGTAACCATTTCCGTAACGTTAAAAGAGGCGTTAGCCTCTTTCAGACCATCAACAAAGTAGGTTTTCCGATTTGGGGATGAATGAAGGGGCCTCGGCCCCTTCAAAATGAGATCGTATCGACCGGCTTTGCCGGTCGGGCGGGGAGTTTTCCGTTAGGAAAACATACCTACCATCACGAGCAAAGCGAGTCACGGCGCAAGCCGTGCATTCGAACGAAATGCAGGA
>JAVBUS010000184.1:0-6365 GCA_031555125.1 Eubacteriales bacterium
CTATCAGGAGCAAGTGATGCCACGGAGCGTGCGCGCCAGGGTGGCCATGGAAGCCGGTGTCACCGATTCCTGGTATCGGTACGTGGGCCTGGACGGCGCCGTGATCGGCATCGATCATTATGGCGCTTCGGCCCCGGCGGCCAAGCTGTTCAAGGAGTTCGGCTTCACTGCGGAGCACGCGGTGGAGCAGGCGCAACACGTGCTGCGTGCGCTGGAAGGGAAGTAAACATTGCGTACCCATTGCTTTTTGCACTGCGCGGATCTGCACTTAGGTTGCAAGCAGTTCCGCTTGCAGGAACGTTGGGAGGATTTCGGCGCGGCCTTTGGGCGCATCGTGGACGATGCGCTCCATCGCCGCGTCGATTTTCTACTGATCGCCGGGGATTTGTTTCACCATCGAAACGTCAATGCCGCTACCCTGACCCAGGCGGCGGAAGCTCTTGGGCGGCTCCGCGCGGCGGACATTCCCGTGTGGGCCATTGAGGGCAACCATGACCGCGCCTATTATGTGGACGGCCAATCCTGGATGGAGTACCTGCATGCCCAGTGCTTGCTGCATCTGTTGCGACCCCGGGTAGAAGCGGAGGGCATCGTCCTGGACGCGTATGACGGCAAGGCAGGTTGCGTGGCCATGCAGGGCGATGTGCGCATCGTGGGGTTGGGGTACCTGGGGGCGGCCACCCGGGCGTGTATCGCCCAGGCGGCGGCGCAACTGTCGACCTTTCCGGGGGGCCCTACGATCGTGCTGCTCCATGCGGCGCTGGATAAGATGGGCGCCGACATGGCCGGGGTACCACGGGCGGCTTTTGAGCCTTTGGAGGCGGTATCGGACTACATCGCACTGGGCCACGGCCACACGCTGCAGGTGGCGGGTAAGGTGCACACCCCCGGTGCGCCGGAATATGTCCATGCCGGCGAGGATGGGGGGAAGGGGCACTTCATCGTGACCCTGTCGACAGGGAATCTCCAGGCTGTCCATGTCCCTAGCACGCCCAGGACACAGGCTACGCTGCAAGTGGAGGCTACGGATTGTGTGCAACCGGAAGCGTTGCTGTCGCTACTCCTGCGTCAGGCGGAGGCATGCCCACCTCCCCCCGGCAGTATGGTTCGCGTCACATTTTATGGGGAAGTACCCTTTGCCGCGCATTTGCTGGATGTCCAGGGCGCGGAGCAACTGCTGATGCAGCGCTTTGGCGTGCTCCACGTGGAGGTGGAGAATGCCCTCAATCTGCTAACGCGTACTGGGCAGTCGGGTGCGATCTTTGACCGCGCCCTGCTGGAACGGCAGGTAGTCCGCGCCTATGTGGCGGAGATCAAACCCGCTTGGGCCGATCAAGCGGAGGTCATTGCCGATGCCGTGCTGTCCATGCGAAGGAATCCGCCTGGGGCGGATTGGGCGGAGATGGCGCTGGCGCTGGCCCAGCGTCTGCCCTGTAAGGAGGTGTCCCCTCATGTGGATTGAGCAGGTGCGCCTCCAGAATATCAAGAGCTATTGCGACTGCACGATCCACCTACATCAGGGGGTCAACTTCGTCTCCGGTCACAACGGCGCGGGAAAGAGCACCCTTATCGAGGCCATTGGCCTGGCGTTGTTCGGGGCCACGGAGGGAACCTATGCGCAACTATTGCGCTGGGGCGCCAAAAGCGGCGCGGTGGAGGTTACTTTTCACACCGCCCAAGGGGACTTCCGCGTGGAGCGGAAGCTGACGGCGCGAGGTTCCGGCGCGTGGACAGCCCACGAGGTCCCGGGCGGACAGATCGCCCTGCATGACGATGCGGACATGTCGGCATGGCTCCGGGAGGTGCTGGGGCTGGAGGACGCAGGCTCGCTGGCCGACCACTTCCGGGACTTGGTAGCCGTTCGGCAGGGCACCTTTGCCGCCCCATTTTTGGATGCGCCCCAGCGGCGCAAGACCTACTTTGACCCCTTGTTTGACATTGAGTCCTTTCGGCAGGCCAGCGACCGGGCCCGCGCACCGGAAAAGGTGTTGGAGGAGCGGGCCAAGGCTACGGAACTGCGATGTGTTCAGGCGCAAACCAGGGCCGAGGGCATCCCAGAGTTGCAAGCGCAGCAAACACTGGCCCAGCAGGCAGTAAGCGCGGATCAACAAGCCCACGAACAAGCGGCGGCCGTCTACGCGCGCATGGCGGATCGCTGGAAGCGGCGCATCGATCTGGAGAAACAGGTCATCAAGCTCCAGGCAGAGCAGAGAACCCTGGCGGAGCAAACTGAAAAGTGCACCCAAGCGCAGGCCCAGGCGACCCAGGAGCACGCCCAGGCCCAGGTACAGCTGGGTCTGGAGCGGGAGAAACTGCCCCCCTTGCAGCAGGCGGTGGGCCAGGCTGCTGCTGCGGCCCAGCAGTGCCAGGAACAGGATGGGCAGCTACGGGCCCTCCGGGAGCGGTACAGCGGGTACAAGGCCACCAAGGATGCCATCCTTAGGAGCAGGGATCAAGCGGCGGGCGGTCTGTGTCCTTATCTAGGGGAGCCCTGCCGCACCGTGGAAGGCGGTCTGGCCGGGCACTTCGCCCGGGAGATAGCCCAGGTGGATGCGAAAATGCAGGAAGTGACCGTACGGGCGCAGGCGCTGGTGCAAGTCATGGCAGGCTTGGACACGCCGCCCACCGGGGAGAACACCGCCCGCCTGGCCCAGGAAGCCGTGGCGAGAGCACAGCAGGCGCAGCGGGCTGCAGAAAAGGCCGTGGACGCCCAGCAGCAGAGTATTCGCAGGGTACAAGAGGATATGCAGCGCTTGGATAAGCGGCTAGCCGAGCTGAGCGGGGAAGCGGAGCAGGCCGCCCGGCGTGGGCTTTCGGTGCAGAATAGGCTGTCGGAGACCCAAGCGGAGCTGGACGCGCTGGCACAGCCGGAGCAGGGGGAGCAGGCTGCGGGGGAGGCGCCGGAAGTCGCTCTCCAAGCTGCTGGTCTACGCGCGGCCCAGGCCAAGTCCAAATGGGAGCAGGGGCTACAGGAGTACCGGCGCATTGCGGAACAGCTGCATGTCAAGTTGGCCGCAGAGGCCCAGGCCCTGCAGGAGCAAAAGGCTTTGCAGGAAGTGCAGAATGGGTTGGAAGTGATGGGGCTGCTCCGCCAAGTGCTCGGTGGCGCGGGGGAGCGCATTGCCACAGTGCTGCGGGGCCAAATCGCCATCGAGGCCGAGCGGCTGTATCAGCGCATCGCCCAGGAGAATGTGAGCTTGGCCTGGAGCGATGGGTACGAGGTGCAACTCATCGATCAACAGGACGGTACCGAGCGCAGGCGCGGTTTTGCCCAGTTATCCGGCGGAGAGCGCATGAGCGCGGCCTTGGCGGTGCGGTTGGCACTGCTGCTGCAGTTCTCGCCGCTACGGTTTGCCTGTTTCGACGAGCCCACGGATGCCTTGGATGCCGAGCGAAGAGCCAATCTGTCGCAAGTGCTGCCCGAGTTGACCCGTCAATGGGATCAGGTGCTCATCATCAGCCACGACGACACCTTTGACGCCATCACGGAAAATGTGCTGCAGCTATCCGGGGGCCGAGACGGCACACAAATTCTCTAAACGCGAAAAAAGTCGACGTAAACCGCGTCTCTCTCTCATACGATAGCACAACCATGTGATCGATTTGTGCAGAGAGGGGTGTTTGCGTGCGTATTCGCGCAAAATCCGTAACCAAGACCGCATCCACGCCGAAAAAGTCCATAGAGTCCAGCGCGCTGCGGGTCAAGGCCACCAGCCTGCCGCTGGTGGGGGAGTCGGTGTTGCACAACGGGGCGGTACCGACTTCCCCAGGGGAGGAGGACTTGTTCGAAGCGTTGGCCATGGACCCGACAGAAGAGCCGGTTGTGCAGGTCGCCGCCTACGAGGACCCAATTCAGGCCATTTTGTCGGAGATGGAGCCCATGGAACCACCGGAGGAGACAGCGGCGATGGCGGAAGAACCGCTACTGCGCACGGCGCCTCCTGTCAGCGAGTCCCGGAAGATAAGCAGAGACCCCATCGTCATCATGGAGCCCGTTGAAGCGGTGCCCCCGTTGTCCGCGCCGGTGCCACCCTTGTCCCCCCCCATACCGGTGCCTACACCGCCCGTCGTAGTGCCCGTGCCGCCGCCTTGCGCCGGGCGGCCGTACACCGTGCGCCGGGGGGACAGTTTCCAGTTGATAGCCCGACGATTCGGCATCAGCGTCCGGGCGCTGATGGACGCTAACCAGGCCCTGCAGCCCGGGCGGCTGATGGTAGGGGATGTGCTGTGCATTCCTGCGGAGGAAGTCCCGGTGCCGACACCGCTGCAACCGCCGGTGATCCCCATACCGCCCCCCACTGTGCCCTGCCCTACGCCACCTGCGCCGTCGCAGCCCGGCAACACCTATCGCGTGACGGATGGGGAAAGCATCACGGATATCCTGATGCGTAACAATGTGTCCCTTAACGCGTTCCAGGCCGCTAATCCGCGGCTGCGCATGGGGTATCAGCGGGTGGGTGACCTACTGCGCATGCCTGTGCCGGGATTCCGGGGGGCCTGTGCCCAGGGCATGCCTCAGGAAATCACAGAGGACGTGCCCCTTCCGGCGCTGGCACAACAGTATGGGATCAGTGTAGGGTCGCTGCTGCGGGCCAACGGCCACCTGTTGCCATCGGACTTCCGGCGGGGTCAGGTCATCTGCGTCCCCCGGGAATAGCCCGCGCCGCTTGCACCATTCGCCTGTATCGCCCGGCCATGCATCCTCGCCCGGATGCTGTGGTCGGGCTTTGCTGCGCTATCTTGTATCAACGGTTGAACCGGGCCGCAACCTATGGTACAATCTAGTGAATCGAACCAAGGGAGGCATGCCGATGGAGGCGGGGGATGTGCTGGCGGTGCTGCGTGGCTTGCGCATCCAGCCGGGACTGCCGGAGATGGCGCTGCATGCCTGCATCGCCGAGGGTCTCCGGGGCGCGGGCTTTCCCTTGGTGCACGAGGCGCGATTGGGTCCCCGGTGCCGCATCGATTTTCTGGTTGACGATGTGGGGATCGAGATCAAGTGCGGCAAGCCCCCCAGGCGCACCTTGCTGGCCCAATTGGCGCGCTACGCCGCCGGTTCACAGATACATTCCCTCATCGTGGTGGTGGAACGCAGTGCCCATCTGCCCACCATCATTGGCGGTAAGCCCTGTCATGTGCTGTCACTCAATCGCCTGTGGGGCATTGCCCTGCCCACATAATGCCAAAGGAGAACCGCGTGGAACAATCAACCTGGGGACCGGCATTGCAAGAGGAAGCCTGCGGGCTGCCCGCGTATCTGCGCGAAGGCGGCTCGGCGCCCCATGTCTATGGCACCTTGAGCTATAACCGCCGGGCCAAGTGCTGGACCATCCAGGGAGAACCCTGCGTTACGGAGTTGGCCAAGCGGCTGTTCCCGGGTAGCGGAGGGCATAAGCGGGGAGAGGCCCGCTTCACGGCCCATCGACGCATCATCGGGGACGTGAACTGGCTCATGCTGCGCTATCCCTTGGCGATCCGGGAGAGCGACCGCGAGCGCTGGGCCTTGGCCCTGGAGGATGCCCGCGTCTATGCCCGCCAGCGGGCAGAGGCTGCAAAGATGCCCGCCATCGCCGAGCCGCCCGCGGCATATTTTGTGGGCGAGTTGCGCACCTTTCAAAAGAAGGGTCTTGCGTGGCTACTGGCCAACCCCCGTGGTCTGTTGGCCGACGAAATGGGTTTAGGTAAGACCGTGCAGGCCATCGCATGGCTGGCTACCACCCGGGCATTGCCGCTGTTGCTCATCGTGCCGCCCCACCTGATCCGCAACTGGGAGCGGGAGCTGGCCCGCTTTTTGTCCCTGGAGGACGGCGTGCGGGTGCACGTGATCAAAGGACTAAAGCCCTATGACCTGCCGGAGGCTGATGTATACATCGTGCACTATCTGCTGCTGCGCGGTTGGAAGCAGGTACTGCCCGAGTTGGGCATGCGATCGGTGATCTTTGACGAGATCCAGGAACTGCGTCACGGGGGCACAGAGAAATACTCCGCAGCAAGCCTTATCGCCGATGCGTGTGAGCGGGTTATCGGTCTGTCGGGCACCCCTATTTATAACAAGGGCGGCGAGATTTGGAACGTCATCAACATCCTGGACTTTCATTTCCTGGGGGATTGGGACAGCTTCACCCGGGAGTGGTGCTATGGTTACGGTAACGCCATCGTGGCCAAGCCCGACCTGCTTGGTGACCATTTGCGCCGGGAAGGGCTCATGTTCCGCCGCACCAAGGAAGAGGTGCTGCCCGAGCTGCCACCCAAACGCAGGCTGGTGCAGGAGATCGACTTTGATGATGCCGTGTATCGCCGCTTGATGCTGCCGGCGCTGGACAAGCTGTGGCAGTTGCAGGGGGAGGAGTTGACCGCCCCCCAAC
>JAVBUS010000044.1:0-6002 GCA_031555125.1 Eubacteriales bacterium
TGTCCGATATACTTGCCGAAGTCAAGGGACAGCTTGCGTCCGGCAAGATCCATCTCGTATACATGATGCATGTCCAGGGTCTCCTTTCACGTTCACCTGTGTACAGTACCGCGTCCGCGGACGCGTATTGGCTACGTGTGACAAAAGCCGACTCCGGTCAAGCCCAGCTTTTCCGAAGGACGGCTTTTAGTCTTAGCGTCCGTCTCTGCGAATTACTTGCGCAGGTTGAGGCGGGCGATCAGTTCACGATACCGCTCGATATCGATCTTTTTGAGATAGTCCAGCAAACCGCGGCGCTGACCGACCATAAGCAAAAGGCCCCGGCGCGAGTGATGATCCTTTTTGTGGTCCATCAGGTGTCCGTTCAGGTGGTTGATGCGCTCGGTGAGCAGCGCAACCTGTACTTCCGGTGAACCGGTGTCGCCCTCGTGGCGTGCGTACTCCTGCATGAGTTCCGCTTTGCGTGCCTTATCCATGATTCATATCCTCCATTTTTCTTTTGCTGAAATCGCCGTAAGCCAAGTAGGACGTTGGAGAATCGACCAACCGGGCAAACGGTTCAAAACGCAAGCTTTATTGTAGCACGTCGGGATTGGTTTGTAAACCGTACAAACGCACAAATGCAGAAATCTACGGCTCAATCACAGGTTGCGCAGTGCCCGACTCAACGATACGCTGAAACAATTGGGTAAAATCCGCAAAGCTGAAGGCTTCCATCCCCTGGAACTGCGGCAGCATACCATTCCACCCCGCAGCCCATTGTCCCTCCAGCTCCACGCGCTTCAGGTCCAATAGTGGCGGGTGCTGGGCATAGGCCTTCCCGATGGCTTCCAGTCCCCTGGCCTGGGCCTCATCTTGCGCGATGCGGGCCTGGGCGTTGGCATTGGCCTGGGTGGTGGTCACGTTGGCATCGGCCTCGGCCTGCACCTTCTTCACCTGTGCGTTCTGTTCTGCAGCGATCTTGGCAACCTCCGCGTCGTTTTGCGCACGCAACACCGCCATCTCTGTCTCGTTGGTGATACGGATCTGGTTGGCATCGGCCTCCGCACGCGCGGCCACGCGGCGCACTTCCGCCTCGCCGTCCGCTTTCACCTTGTTATTCTGTGCCTCCTGCTTGTTGAGCTGCTCTTGCAGCACCGCTTTGTCGGTGCGCATGCGCAGATCGGCCTGATCGCGGATGGCGGCCTCATAGGCATCGCTTGCCTGGAAGTCCACAAACCATAGCGTTTCCACCACAAACGGCAATGCCGCAAGGTCCTTTTTGGCAATTTCGCTGGCTTCCACAGCGGCTTTGGCCTTGTTGCTCATCAGCTCTCGGGTCTCATACTGGGCCAAGGCGGTCTCCATGGCGCGTTTGAGCTCGCTTTTAATGATTTGATGAATCTTCGTATTGTTGGCGATGTCCTCGTTGCCAAACCGCTCAATGTACGCATCCAATCGGTCCGGATCAATGCGGAGCGTGGTGTTGGCAATGGCTGTCAGGTAATCCCCATTTGCGGTCTGCGCACCAAAGGCGTCGTCTGCATCGGTCCCCTCAATAAAGGACATTGCATGGGCGCGCATGTTCCAGCGATAGATGCGGTTCCACGGCGCCACAAAATTGTTGCCCACCGTCAGGTCCTTACCACCGCCTAACAGGTGGTATGCACGCCCCATCTCGCCCGGGGCCAAGGGTTGTATGGTCGATGCAAAAACGAGTCCGATACCGACGCATACGCCCACCACCACCAGCAACAGGCGCATACCCCCCGTAATGGCTGGCAACCGTTTGCCAAGCAGGAACATCACCGCCAGCGCAGCCATGATGATCAGGAGTCCCATGATAAACAGCGTCACGTGCTTTCCTCCAAAATGATATGTAATGTGTCGAACCATCGTCGAACAGAGATCAGGAGTAGTATATCAAAAGATTCCCGTACATGCAAATCTTGTCATTTCGGTGGCCTGACCAGGTCCAGTGTCTCGAATGTATTTGCATGTCCCGGCGCATCCGCGCGTGTCTTGGAACCAAAACGCGGCATTCCCCATCGGCGCCACAGCTTACTGGTGCTATGGTCAAACAGATACATGCCCGCGCGTTGTGCGGCCACGGATGCCACCAATGCCTGCACGGGCAACGCCCAGCGCATCTCGGTCACCCACCTGCCCAGGAGCAGGCATGTGCCGCCGATCGCCATGGCGCTCATCGCGCCGCCCAGCAAGCGATCCACCAAGGCTGTCCGGCGGGCGCTGCCGGTTTGCCAACGGGCAGGTTCCGGCCTAAGCCAAACACCACCTACCAACCACCATAGGCCACAGATCAGCATGCCTGTCAGGGTGGGGCTTCCCCACCACCAACCGCCGCAACAGATCCCCCACACCATGGGTCCCACGCCCCAGGTTGTCCACTTTTTCATACGCATCGTCGCGTTCACATGCATCGCCCCTTTCCGTTTGAGCGAGCATATGCGGCGAATGGTACAAGCATGCCATGGGTACACAAAAAAGCGGCAGCGCTGTGCGCATGCCGCCGGGCATCTGCCATTACACGGGGTTGATGCGGTTTAGGATTTCGGTAAACTCCGAACCCACGTCTGTGGCGCTGGAGCCGCTCTCGATCTTGGTCATGATGGCCTGGACTCTGGTCATCAGGTCGGGATCCGCGGTGACTGCCACCTTCTGGATGCCGGGCACCGCCTTCTTGGCCCGCTCCTGCACCATGTCCTTGATGCGGGTAGTCAACTGGCCGCGGTACTGGGCATCGAAGTTGACGCCCACGATGGCGGTATCTCCCACGATGACGGTAGTGGCCTTATTGATCTCGCTGAGTTTGACCACCTCGTCGCTGATGCGCTTCGCCGCTTCCTTGGTCTCCTCCGCGGACATCATGTCCATCCCGCCGGGATTGGTGGTGTCGGGCATGGGCGAGGTCATGGGGCCTGTGGTATCAGCGGGCATCATGGTAGGCCCTACCATGTCCGTGGGCGAGGGCGTGGGCAGCGGCATCTTGGCATTGCTGGCGCAACCCGCCAACAGCGCTGTAACGGCCAGACATAGGATCAACAGTTTCGCTCTTCTCAAACATTATCGCCTCCTCTCGCCGCTATTGTGACCGGAGGCAGTGGGAACTATCAATGCAGTTGCTGGGGATGCATGCAAAATTTACGCGAAGTGTCAGTTTTGATATAGTGCGGCGATGGCCGGCGCAAAGGGCGGACGCAAGATGCCGCATTCCGTCACGATGCTGTCGATATGGGCAGCCGGCGTCACATCGAAGGCCGGATTAAAGGTAGCGATGCCCTGGGGCGCCGTGCGCACGCCAAAGCAATGGGCCACTTCCTGTCCGTCACGGTGCTCGATGGGAATCCGCTCGCCATCGGCAAGGTTCCTATCAATGGTGGAGCATGGCGCGGCAATGGTCAGCGGCACACCGTGGAACCGGGCCAGCACCGACAGAGCGTAGGTGCCGATTTTGTTAGCGGTGTCGCCGTTTGCGGCAATGCGGTCCGCCCCCACGATGACCCGCTGTATGGCACCGTCCCGGAGCAGTACTCCGGCCATGTTGTCACACAGCAGCGTCACCAGGATACCGTCCCGCTGCAACTCGTAAGCGGTGAGCCGTGCCCCCTGGAGCAGGGGCCTGGTTTCGTCGGCATAGACCCGAATGTGCTTCCCTTGGGCCACGGCGGCACGTATGACGCCCAGGGCGGTGCCATACCCGGCGGTGGCCAAAGCCCCCGCGTTGCAATGGGTCAACACCGCATCGCCATCCTGCAGCAGTTGCGCTCCATGGGCACCCATGCGCCGATTGATCTCCACATCCTCCGTCAACATGGTGTGGGCTGTGGTCAGGGCAAGATCCGCCGCAGCGCCCACGTCCCCCGTCACGCAAGCTTCCTCAATGATGCGCCGGCAACGGTCGATCGCCCAGTACAGGTTCACCGCCGTGGGCCGTGTGGCCCCAAGCGCCGCCGCATCCAATGCGATCTGCTGCAAAAACCGTTCCTTGGACATCCCCTTGCGGGCTGCGCCTATGGCCGACAGCGCCATACCATAGGCCGCCGCCACCCCAATGAGGGGGGCACCGCGCACCGCCAAAGCTTGAATGGCATCGCAGACCTGGGGCACGTCGGTCAGGCGCAACACGACCTCCCGGGTCGGTAAAGCACGCTGATCCAGCACTTCCAGCGCACCGTCAGCCCATCGGATGTGCTCCACAGCGCCGGCCTCCCTACTTATAGAATGTGCACCCGCCCAAAAACTCACGCAAGATGGAGGTTGGTGGGATCTCGTCCTCCACGTCGGCCACTTGGAAGTAGTTGAGAAACTTGAGCAGCCGGTGGGACCGCAGGTACCAAGGATGATCCTCCTTGACCTCGCTAAGCATAGGGTAGGCCAGCTTTTTGAGCATGGGTAACTCGTACAGCAGGGAGGAATTGAACATGATATCCGCCTGCTCTTGGAAGGGGAAGATGTACTTCTCCTCCCCTGCCCGCACGGAATCCCACATCCCCATGGTGCGGTCCACCGTGGCATCCCGGAACATTTTGTCGCGGACCAAGCGGCGTAGCAAACGCAAATCGGTGGTACGAATGCGGTTGTGGTCATCCAGGTTCAGCTGGGTCAGTGCGCTGATGTACACGCGATACTTCAGTTCGCCGGGGACGGCGGCAGTCAATTCCGGGTTAAGACCATGAATGCCCTCGATCAGGATGGGCTGCTGACTCCCTACGCGCATCATGAGCCCCTCAGGCTCCCGCTTGCCGGTTTGGAAGGAAAACCGTGGCGTTTCCACTTCCTCCCCTTGCAAAATACGCACCAGTTGATCGTTGAACAGGGGCACGTCCAAAGACTCCAGGCACTCCAGATCCGGCGCACCGTGCTCATCCAGGGGCACCTCGTCCCGATTGCGATAGTAGTTGTCCAGGGAGATGGCTACCGGGGACAGACCGTTGACCCGGAGCTGAATGGCCAGACGATGTGCAAAGGTGGTCTTGCCGGAAGACGATGGCCCCGCGATCAGCACCACCCGTGCGCCATGCTCCATGATCTGGTCGGCGATGTCTGCGATGGATTTTTCGTGCAGAGCCTCGTTGACGCGGATCATGGGCCGAAACTGGCCCTGGGCAATCAAGTCGTTAATGTCGGCGGCGTTGTCGCAGCCCAGGATGCTGGCCCAGCGTGCAGATTCCGCATAGGTCCGCAGCAGCTTGGGCCGTTCCTGAAAGGGTGCAGGGCGATCCGGCATCGCCGGAGAAGGCAGCTGCAACAACAGGCCCGGCATATAGAACTGCAGCGCAAAACTGCGCACATACCCGGTGGAAGGCAACATTTCACCATAGAAGTACTCGCTCATGCCCCGGCACGTGAACACGTCGAAGTGGCCATAGGGTCGATAGGCCAACAGTCGTACTTTGTCTGCCTGTCCGTCCTGTTCGAAGTATGTCATCGCTTCTTCCCTGGACCAGCGGGTGCGCGCGAAGGGCGCGTCTTCCTCGATAATCTGACGCATGACCTGTTCGATGCGGCGCACCCGTAGCGTGGTAAGGCCCTCCTTGCCCTGAATGGAAACGTACAGCCCGTACCCCACGCTGTGTTCAAATCGAACCCGTGCCCCAGGCATGCACTCCCGCACCGCCAGCAGCAGTACAAAGCGCGCCGAGCGCTCGTACATCCGGCGGGCTTCCTCGTCCGCATAGGTAAGGAGCGTCAGCGTGCAATCCTGCTGGGGCTGCCAGCGCAGACCCTTGATTTGGCGTTCTACACGCACCGCCAGAGTATCCGCGCAGCGTTCCGGCGCGTACCGCTCCACGATCTGCTGCACCGATGTGCCCAGCGGGCAGGTGATGGTACATCCTTCTATCTCTACCGTGATGTGCTTAGCCAAAGCGAATCTCCTTTCGAGGGATTATTCCGATTCCCCTGTTATCCATGCCGCTGCGGCCGTCCCCGCCAGCGCACCGGTGGAAAAGGCGATTTGCAGGTTGAACCCCCCGGTGTGAGCGTCCACGTCCAGCACTTCT
>JAVBUS010000275.1:0-10224 GCA_031555125.1 Eubacteriales bacterium
GGTGCATCAACAAGAACACCCAGCACCCGGAAGAAGCCAAGGCCTTCGTGGAATTCTGGTACTCCGATGCCTGGTACCCGGAATACATCAACGCGTCCGGCTTGTTCCCCACCATCAAGGGTGTCAAGCTGGAGAGCGCCGCTCCGCAGTTCGCCGAGGCGCTCAGCGCCGAGGGCCTGCAGTTCATCGCGTATCTGGACGGCGACGAAGCTTTCACCAGCATCCGCGACGCCATGCAGTTTGACGTAAAGAAACTGGGCGTGGCCATGATGCAAGAGAGCCGCCTGGATGCCATGATGGACGAGTTGAACACCAAGTGGAAGGAAACCCGCGCCGCACAGGCCAAGTAACCGCCCACTGCATGCAAGAACCGGCGGAAGACGCTTCCGCCGGTTCTGCTGCATCGCAGGACTTGCAAAAGGAGAGTGCCCATGACACGCTCGCTCAACGCGCAAAAGAACATGTTGGTGTGGAGTTTCCTTGCCATCCCGGTGCTACTGTCCCTTATGTTCATCGTGTATCCCGTGGTCGATCTGGTGCGCACCAGCTTCACCAGCTGGAACGGCGCCAGCGCCGTCCGTACCCCTGTGGGTTTCGCCAACTATGTCCAGGTGTTTACACGTTCCCCCGCAGTGTGGATCTCCCTGCGCAACAACGCGCTATACTTCGTCGCCCATCTGATCGTCATCCCGCTGCAACTGCTGGTAGCGGTGGTGCTGAACAACAAGCGCATCCGTGGCCGCACCTTCTTCAAGGTCGTCACTTTCATGCCATATATCATCAACGGCGTCGCAATCTCGTACATGTTTTCGTACTTTTTTAGTCCAGTGAACGGCGCCCTCAACGGCCTGCTCAAAAGCATGGGCATGGATTGGGCGATTTTAAAATGGTTCTCCGATAAAAACGTGGTCAACTTCACCCTGGTGTTCGTCTCGGTATGGCGGTACTTTGGCTTTGGCGTGGTGCTGTACTTCGCGGCGTTGCAGTCCATCCCCAAAGACATCATCGAGGCCTCCCAAATCGACGGAGCCAACGTGTTGCATACCTTCCGCCATATTATCGCGCCCTCTGTGGCACGCATCACCCAGGTGTTGGTCTTCCTCAACATCCGCGGCGGTCTGCAGGTCTTCGATATCCCCTTCGTCATGACCGGCGGCGGCCCCAACGATGCCAGTTCGACCTTTACGCTCTATACCATCAACACCGCCTTTAAGTTCCAGAGCTACGGCTTAGCCTCCGCCATGGCCGTGGTCCTGATGGTGATGATTGTGAGCTTTACATTCGTTCAGCAAAAGGCATTTGGCGAAGGAGGGAAGCTGTAATGCAGGTCACGCGCAGATCGTCCTTGCTTCATCGCTCCACCGGCGTCGGCATGTACACGCTGCTGATTGTCATCGCGCTGCTGGTCTTTTTCCCACTGGTTGTGGTGCTGTTCGCCTCCTTCAAAACCTCGGCACAGATCGGCTCCACGCTGTCCATCGCGCCGCCCACATCCCTGATGCTGGACAACTACCGCATCGTGTTCACCCAGGGAAAGCTGCTCATCGGCTTCCGCAACTCCGCGCTGCTGGTGCTCTCCTCCCTGTTCGTCAACCTGACCCTGGGCACCATGACAGCCTATGCCATCACTCGGTTTGACTTCCGGTTCAAGAAGCTGGTGCTGGGCCTGTTCATGCTGGGCATGATCATGCCGCAGCTCATTACCGAGATCTCACGTTTTGTGGTCATTGCAAAAGTGGGCGTGTACAACACCCTGTGGGCCCCCATCATCATCTATGCCGCCACCGACCTGATGCAGCTATACATCTACACGCAATTCTTAGAGAAGATTCCGCGGGCGGTGGACGAGAGCGCCATGATAGACGGCGCAGGCTACCTACGGGTGTTCGTTTCCTTCATCGTGCCGCTGTTGCTGCCCGCCATCGCCACCGTGGCCATCATCAAGGCCGTGGACGTGATCAACGACATGTACATCCCCTATCTGTACATGAAGAAAGAGGCCCTGCGCACCCTGACCACCACCCTGATGTACTTCAGCGCGTCCAAATACTCCAACTGGTCCTCCCTGAGCGCCGCCATCGTCTGCGTCATGATGCCTACCATTCTGCTGTACCTGGGCTTTCAGCGCTATGTGTTCGAGGGCATCGTAGCCGGTACCGTGAAAGAATGACCGCGCCGCCTGTTTATGCGCGCCACGCCATCGGATCCGGATACACACGCGCTCTCCGTCACCAAGGCACACAACAGGCCCCTGTCGACCGAAGTCGGCTGTCCCGACGGCCCGCCAAACGCCCCTCTCTCATGCCATTCAGCGGAAAAGTCCGAGCAAAAGGGCTGTCTCATCATGAGGCAGCCCTTTTGAATGCGTATAGCCCTTTAGCGGACGAAGAGCGGCTGGTTGCGCTGATAGATCTCGCGATAGAGCGCGTACCGCTGCCGGTAGATCTCCGCGTGGGCCGCTACGGGCTCCACAGCCTGGGCATCGTGGCGCACCACCGCCTGGCAAGCCCGGGCCAGAGAGGGGTACGCCCCCACACCGATCATGGCGCAAATAGCGGCGCCGATGCCGGCCGCTTCCCCCATGCCGGACATGAACAGCGGCTTTCCTAACACATCGGCAATGATCTGCTTCCACAGGGCACTGGACGCCCCGCCACCGGTAATCACCAGGGAGCCGGCATCCAGGCCTAACTGGTTGATGACCTGGAACGCATCCAGCAGGGAGTAGGCAACGCCTTCCAACACGGCCCGCACCACGGTGGCCCGGTCATCGCATAACTGCAGGCCCCAGAACATGCCCTTGGCATTGGGATTGAGATGAGGGGTGCGTTCCCCGGTTAAATAGGGCAAAAAGATCAGCCCGCCGCTGCCCACCGGGGCGGCCTGGGCCTCCCGGTCCAACCGCTGGACATCGTTGCAGTGCAGCACATTGTCCATAAGCCAGTTCAGGGACAGGCAGGCGCTAAGGGTAGCCCCCATCACGTACCACAGGCCGTTGGCATGGCAAAAGGTATGGGTCCGCAATCCCGCATCGTAGCGCGGCACGTCCGTGGGCAGCAGGATTTGTCCGCCGGTGCCCACCGTCAGGGATGCCTGTCCGGGCTGCAGGATGCCGTTGCCCACCGCTTGCATGGGCTGATCCCCACCGCCGAACACCACCGGCGTTCCCGCCCGAAGGCCGGTCTGCTCCGCGGCCCGCGCCGTGATGGTTCCGGCAACATCACAGGAAGCGCCCACCCCTGGCAGGATCTCCCCATCGATGCCCAACGCCTCCAGCATGGGCTGGCTCCAACAGCCATGGGCGCAGTCGAACAGCAGCGTGGAGGACGCATCGGTGGCGTCCGTGCCCAGGGTGTCGGTCAATCGCATGCGCAGATAATCCTTGGGTAGCAGAACATGCCGGATTTGCGCGTACAACGCCGGGTGATGCTCTCGCATCCATAGCAGCGAGCAGGCCTGGAACCCGGGACTGACCGCATTCTGCACCCATGCGCCCAACCGATCCCCCGCCAATCGGCGGACCTGCTCCGCCTGGGCGATGGATCGTTGGTCGCACCAAATGATGGCCGGGTGCAGTACCTGCTTGTGGGCATCCAGCATCACGGTGCTGTGCATCTGGCCGGAGAGCCCCACACAGCACACGTCTCCGGGGGCGATACCGCCCTGCAACATGGCCTCTCGGGTGGCGTCGCACAGCGCATCCCACCACAATTGCGGATCTTGTTGGGCATGGTTGGCTTGGGGCGTGTCAATGCCATAGGACCGGTACCCGGAGGCCGCCACGGTGCCGTCCTCGCGCACGAACACCGCTTTTAGCCCCGACGTCCCCAGGTCAATCCCCAAGTATAGCGCCATCCCCCCACCTCCTCTCGATTGCCTCCGCGTCAGTTCAGCGGGCGTGGAGCTGCAGCGACTGCACCGACACCGTGCCGCACAGGGCGAACAGGCGCAGGGATCGCTTCGATGCCTGATGAAACCGCAGGGTCATCGCCCGACCACAGTCAAATGCGATATCCATCATGTCGCCCCAAACCAGACAGTCCAGGGCAACGGGGCCGGTGAGTTCCATGTCCGTCAGCTGATTCCGCGCTTCACCCATGGACATGTCTTCCCTTGGCCGCTGAATGCGCACCATCCGCGCGGCGACATCCATGATCAAACGGTACTCTAGGCCCTGGTCATCGTACAACTCCAGGCCATACTGCACGGTCTCCGCGCCGGGCACAAAGGTGGCGCGCAGGCGAAAGTCGCTCTCCTGTCCCAACTCCCGGGCATCGCGGCCCTGGTTAGAGCACAGTTGAAAGTCGGTCTCCACTGGGCGGCTCACCGGTAGGTCGGGCAGGATCTCTTCCAGGAACTTTACCCCCAGGGTGCCATCGGTACGCTGGAACAGCTCGTGGGTAATAATGTTGCCCGCATAGGTGCGTGGATACCGGGCCAAGAAACCGGAGCTTAAGCGGCGGTTCCCATGGAAGGGTGCGGTCTTGGGCACCTGCACCTCCAAAGCATCCAGCAAATCGTAGCGCGGCTTGCTCCAGGGGCCCAGAGGCGATCTGGACATGCGGTAGTGGGCAATGGCGTAGTGGCTAAACACCAGATAGTACCAGCCGTTCCATGCGAAGTAATCGGTGCACTCCGGCTGGTCCGCATAACCCGGCACAATCAAGGGTTCGTGCTGCGTCCAGTCCAGCAAATCCAGGCTGGTCAAATGGGCCAGGCATCCGGCGTAACGGTGCGTACCCCGATCCGCCAGATTGGTGGTCACCAGCATGTGATACAAGCCTTCATCATCCTGAAACACCTTTGGATCCCGGGCCGATACCGGCTCGTAGGGGGAAGTGAGTGTAAAAATACACCCCGACTTTTGGAAGTGTACGCCATCGCGGCTGGTGGCCCAGGTCATTTGGGCTGCGGAACCGTCGCTCATGCGCACCGCGTAGAATGCGTACACCACGCCCTCCCGCTCGATCATGGAACCGGTACAGATAGAACCCTCCATCTGATCCGTTATGCCCACCGCCATGGGATGCAGGGTCCAGGTGCGCAGATCCGCCGAGGACAGTTGCGCCCATTGGTGTGCGCCCAAGTGATCCTTGCTGCGATGCTGGCGGCGGTCGAACAGATAGAACAGCCGATAACGTCCGTCATGAAAGAAGGGCATACAGTCGCCTGCGCCGGTGTTGTGACCCGGCGGGGCAAAAAACTGCGCTGGGCCGGCAAATGTCTGTGTGCGATCCTCGTCATCCGGCGGATTGGCATGTGCAAGGGTGTACGCTTCCACTTGCGCGGAAGTGGTCAGTGGCTGCGCCGCCTGGGACACGTTGCCCAGAGGCCACTCCTCATCCACCAACCGCCCATCGCAATAGAGGCAAGTCCAATGGCCGTACCACAACACCAGGGCCTCATGCGGGCCGGGAGCCACTTCCGGCATGGTCAGATGGGTCGTAAAGATCCGCTCATCGCCACGGAAGCTGTGGGGCGTGTGAATGTCCACCGTCAACACCCCCGCTGCAACTTGCAGATGGAGCGTTTCCCCCAGGGTGAGCATCTCCTGATCTTCCGTCTCCGCGATAAAACGCACCGACAGCGCAAACGCATCCCGGGGTAGACTCACAGTCGCCCGGGCATTCCCCGAGCCCTCACAGATCGTCCCGGCCATCTTTGTGTTCATCATTGTGCTCCTCCTCATCATCTTGCCAAGCCGCTTTGTTGCCAAAGGCCATGGACGGATGATTCAGCAGCTGGTCAAAAGCCAGCACACTGGCCCCCAACAGCATGGGTTCTCCGCCCAAAGCGCTCATGCACACCTGGATGTTAGGCTGAAGTTGTTTCATTAAATAGCGATCAAAAGTGCGGCGAACCACATCCAGAAAAAAGTCGCCCCCAGACGTGATCTTGTCGGCAAACACCACCACACTGGGGTTTGTGGCATGGATGATGCTGACGGTACCAAATGCCAGGCAGGAAACCACCTTCTCGTACGCCCGCAGGGCGTGCTCGTCCTTGCCCGCCCGCACCCGGCGGCAAATTTCTTCCGCCGACACGTACATTTCCTGGTCCGTGGTAGGATCCAGCAAGTGAAAAGCCCGCTGCTTGTACTCGTTCTCCAGGGCATCCGCAGAGCAGTACAGTTCCAAGCACCCCCGGTTACCGCACACGCAGACCGGGCCAAACATGTTGATACTGCTGTGGCCTATCTCCCCGGCAAACCCCTGCCCCCCGCGATAAATCTGGCCGTCCAGAATCAGGCCGGCGCCCACGCCGCGGTCACCCACCACATACAGCATGTCGGCATCCGTCCGGTGGCCGCCATACCACTGCTCCGCCAACGCGCCGCAGTTGGCATCATGATCCAAAAACACCGGCAGACTGAATGCATCGGTAAGTTCCAAAGCGATGTCGATCTCGTCCCACCCCGGGAACCCGCTCATCAGGGTGATGCGTCCATTGGTACGGTCGAAGGGGCCCGGCAACGCGGCACCTATGGCCAGCGTGGGGCGATCAGCTCCCTCCAGCAGCGCACGGATCAGTCCCTTCAGGCGGTCCATGGCGTTGCGCGCCCCATCCTGGGCGCGGATGCGTTCCTCGCGCATGGCATGCTGGTTGCCGCCAATATCATACATCGCGGCCATCACATAGTCGCGGTTGATGCGGACCCCCATCACACGGTAGGGCGCATCGTTAATGCGCAGGCATACCGGCTTGCGGCCCAGGCGAGCTTCCAGGCTTTCAGTTTCTATCACCAGGCCCCATTCCAGCAGTTGGTTGACGATGTTGGTGATGGTGGCCTGCTTTAAACCCGTGCTGTGCACCAAGGATATCCGCGAGCACGCCTCCGACGCGTGAATGGTGCGAATGATCAACGAGAGGTTATTCTCTTTCAGGCGGTGGTTGTTGATCCCCCTTAATAGCTTCACGCGCATCCTCCTACCAATCCTGCGTCACACCCTATATGGATGTACATGGTATGCATTATAGTGTATTTCACCGGATGAGGCAACCGTTGCCATCCGCGCAACTTTATTCAACGTTTGTATTATATTGTTAGTTTTTGCGTGATTTTTCGCGGGCACATTGATTATATCAACTGATTCCCTCCCCGTCAATGCAGTCAATGGTCATTTTGTCCGGATAATCTTGCGGTACCACGTTGACATTTACCAATATTGCCGATATAATAAATTCATCCGTTGAATAAATGTGTTTGCCACTGGCATCGAAAGGACAGGAAGATGGCTCAACCACGCACGCTCACCAGCCGGAAACATGCAAGATGGCACCGCGTTCTGCGCGCATGGCAGCTTTATGTGCTGCTGTTGCCCGCATTAGCAGCCATCATCCTGTTTGCCTACGCCCCCATGTACGGCGTACAAATCGCTTTCCGGGACTTTAAGAGCGACCTGGGGTTCTGGCGCAGCCCTTGGGTGGGTTGGAAGTACTTCCAGCAGTTTGTCGATCTGTCCAACTTCTGGCAGTTGGTAGGCAACACCGTCAAGGTGAGCCTGTACTCGCTGCTCTTCGGCTTCTTCCCGCCTATTTTGTTGGCATTGTTATTGAATCAGACGAAGTATTTGCGTTTCCGGCGATTGGTACAGACCGCCTCCTATGCGCCCTACTTTATCTCCATGGTGGTCATGGTCAGTATGCTCAACATCTTTCTGGCCCCAAAGACCGGCTTTATCAACTACATCCTATCGCTATTCGGCTCCCAGCCCATTCACTTTATGACGCGGCCGGAGTGGTTCCGCACGGTGTACATCGTCTCCGGCATCTGGCAGTCCACCGGTTGGAGCGCCATCATTTATCTGGCCGCCTTGGGGGGCATCAACCCCGAGTTATACGAGGCCGCCACCGTGGACGGCGCCACGCGGATTCAACGGATCCTGTACATCGACATCCCCGGCATCTTGCCTACCGTCGTCATCATGTTCATCCTGGCCGCAGGCAATCTGATGAACGTCGGCTACGAAAAAGCATACCTGATGCAGAACTCCATGAACAATCAGATCAGCGAGATCATTTCCACTTACGTGTACAAGGTGGGTCTGCTCAATGGCAAGTCGAGTTTTTCTACCGCTGTGGGTCTGTTTAACTCCGTCATCAACGGCGTGTTGATCGTACTGGTGAACAGCGTCAGCCGCAGCCTGACGCAAAGTTCACTCTGGTAAAGCACCACGGGAGGAGGAAACCACATATGGCCGCGCACCCAAAAAACAGCGCCATCCGCGAAAGCGTTGGCGACCGGTTGTTCAATATAATCAATGTGATCATCCTGACCGCCGTGCTGGTTTGCGTATTGTATCCGCTCTATTTTATCCTGGTGGCTTCCATTACCGACCCCATGGTTGTCAACCGCGGCGGACTTCTGTTGTATCCAAAGGTGCCCTACTTCGGCGGCCTGCAAAAGATTTTTCAGTTCGAGCCCATTTGGCGCGGCTATCGCAACACCATCCTCTATACTTCACTGGGCACGCTGGTCAACCTATGCGTCACGCTGCCCGGCGCCTATGCGCTATCCCGCAAGGACTTGCCCGGCGGCTCCTTCCTGACCAAGGCCTTCGTGTTCACGATGTTCTTTAGCGGCGGCCTGATCCCCAGCTACATCGTCAACAGTGCGCTGGGCTTGCGCAACAACCTGTGGACCATGGTGCTGCCGATGTCTCTGAACGTGTGGAACCTGGTGATCACCCGCACCTTCTTCCAAAACAACCTGCCCGGCGAAATGCTGGACGCCGCCTATATCGACGGTTGCTCCGACTTTCGCTACTTTTTCCAAATGGTCCTGCCGGTGAGCAAGGCCATCATCGCCGTCATCACGCTGTTCTATGCCGTCAGCCACTGGAACTCGTACTTCCATGCCCTGATCTACCTCAACGACGACAGCGCTCAACCCCTGCAGACAGTGCTGCGCAACCTGCTGATCATCAACCAGATCAACAGCACCGAAATGACCGCCGATATGCGCAACATGACCGACCGCGTGCGTCTGGCAGAGCAGCTGAAATACGGCGTCATCGTCGTCAGCTCCCTGCCGCTGTTGGTGGTCTATCCGTTTCTACAGAAACACTTTGCACAGGGCGTCATGGTTGGCTCCTTGAAGGGGTAAGCCGACCGCTGAATAACGACCAAAGGAAAGGCAGGTGTGACGCGCAAGCCCCGGCGGCCCCATCCCATCGGTCCCACGATAATAAAGGAGGGTTTCCCACATGAATCACAAGAAATGGTTGGCTTTGCTCATCGCGGTGATGATGCTGTGCTCGCTGGCGTTTGCCTCGCTGGCAGACGTAACGTATCCCCTGGTCACCGATGGCTACAAGCTCAAGTTGGTCTATGTCAAGAACCCCATCGCCATGCCCATCGCAGAGATGAAGGTGGTGCAGGACGTAGCCCGCATCAGTGGCGTGGAGCTGGAAATCATCGAGATCCCCAGCGAAGGTTCTGCGGAAAAGATCAACCTGATGCTCTCCACCGGCGACCTGCCGGACGTATTCATCCAAGGCGTGGGCACAAAGGAAATTATCACCTATAAGGATCAGAATGTGTTCCGCCCGGTCACCGATCTGATCGAGCCCTACATGCCCAACCTGAACAAAATCCTGACCGAAAACCCGGAATACACCGCCGCGCTGTATGCGCCGGACGGCGAAATCTGGGGCTTCCCCTACATCGAGGAAATGTTCGGCCTGGTCTGCAACCAGGGCATCCTGTCCATCAACCAGGAATGGCTAACCAAAGCAGGCCTGGAAACGCCCAAGACCATCGATGAGTTCGCGGATGCGCTCCGTTACTTCAAGGCCAACGACATGGACGGCGACGGCGATCCCAACAACGAGATCCCCTTCCTGTTCCGCATCGGCAAGTCCAGCAACGGTTCCTGGCGCAACAACATGTCCATCGGCCAGTTCTTTGGCTGCTGGGGACAATTCGACACCGGCAGCCGCTTGGCGCTGAAGGATCGCGAGGTCATCTTCACCGCCACCACCGACGCGTACAAAGAAGGGCTGAAGTACTTCAACCAGCTGTGGACCGAAGGCCTGATCGACACCGACATGGCCATGGACGACGAGACCGCGTATCGCGCCAAGCTGGCGGCACCGACCCCCTACGTGGGCGCGACCATGTTCTTCTCCATCATCGACACCATGACCCGGGAAAACCGTGCGAATTACTCCGCCGTGCCCTATCTGACCGGCCCTGGCGGCGAGTTCGGCGGCACGGACACTC